>DATCGH010000281.1:0-2124 GCA_036509055.1 Caldimonas sp. | reverse complement strand
CCGGGCACGCCGGCATCGCGCGCCGCCGCCAGCAGGGCGTGGGCGATCGGATGGGCCGGGCAGCGCAGGCCGATCGTCGCCTGACCGGCGGCGGCCGCCTCAGCCGCGCCGGGCAAGCGGCGGACGACCACCGTCACCGGCCCCGGCCAGAACGCGTCGACGAGCCGCTCGGCCAGCGGCGAAATCACCCCGAACCGAGCCGCCTCCAGCCGATCGGCGACGTGGACGATCAGCGGATGGCCGGTCGGCCGGCCCTTGAGGGCGAAGATCTTGGCGACCGCGGCATCGTCGTCGGCCCGGGCACCGAGGCCGTAGACCGTCTCGGTCGGAAAGGCCACGAGCTCGCCGGCGGCGAGGCGCTTCGCGGCATCGGCCACGGCGGCGGCATCACGACCGTCGACCCGCATCGTCCGTTCACCAGCCGGCGATGCCGAGGATCGCTGCGGCCTCTCGGGCGGCGGCGTCCGCGGCCGCGGCGCTGGCCGCGGTCAGGGTCAGGTGGCCCATCTTGCGGCCGGGACGAGCGTCGCGCTTGCCGTAGAGATGCAGGTGGGCGCCCGGCAGGGCGAGCACCCGTGCCCACGGCGGCTCGACCGGCGCTTGCGGGCCGCCGCGAAACCAGAGATCGCCGAGCAAGTTCAGCATCACCGCCGGCGAATGCAGCCGGGGCGCGACCAGCGGCGCGCCGGTCATCGTCCGCACCTGCAGGTCGAACTGCGACACATCGCAGGCGTCGATGCTGTAGTGGCCCGAGTTGTGCGGCCGCGGCGCCATCTCGTTGGCGACGAGCGCACCGCCCTCGAGCACGAACAGCTCGACGCAGAGCACGCCCACATAGCCGATCGCCGCGGCGATGCGCTCGGCCAGGGCCACGGCCTCGGCCCGGCGGTCGTCGTCGACCGCCTGCGCCGGCACACGGGTCAGCGCCAGGATGCCGTCGCGGTGCACGTTCTCCTGCACCGGCAGGGCGACGATCTCGCCTGCGGCGCTGCGGGCGACGATGACGCTGATTTCGGCGACGAGCGGCAGGCGCTGCTCGAGCACGCAGGTCACGCCGCCGAGCTCGGCGAAGGCGCGGGCCAGCTCGGCGCGACTTTCCACCCTTCGCTGGCCCTTGCCGTCGTAGCCGAGGCGCGCCGTCTTGAGGATGCCGGGGAGCAGCGCGTCGGCGACCTGGTCGAGGTCGGCCGCCGAGGCGAGCACCGCGTACGGCGCGCAGGCGACGCCGGCGCGGGCGAACGCCGCCTTCTCCGCCGCCCGGTCCTGGCAGATCGCGACCGCCTCCGCACCCGGCGCCACCGGGCGGCTGCGCGCCAGGGTGGCCAGCGCCTCGGCCGGGACGTTCTCGAACTCGGTGGTGAGCGCGGCCGCGATCTCGGCCAGGCGAGCGAGGCCGGCGACGTCGAGGTAGCCGGTGCGGACGTGCTCGTGGGCGATCGTCCCCGCGGGGCTGGTCTCGTCCGGGTCGAGCACGGCGACGCGATAGCCGGACTGCTGCGCGGCGTGCGCGAACATCCGCCCGAGCTGGCCGCCGCCGAGGACGCCGAGGGTCGCGCCCGGGGCGATGAACGAGGACGGCGACGACGCCGGCGCCTCGCCGGAGCCGGCGCCGGGCATCGCGCGCTGCGCGATGGACGACGCGGGGCTCACTTCAGCTCGGCCGACATCGCCCGCGCGGCGTCGCTCTGGCGGGCCCGGTAGGCGTCGAGCTTGTTCTGCAGGGCGGCGTCGCCGTGGGCCAGCATCGCCACCGCGAAGAGGGCCGCGTTGCTCGCGCCGGCGCTGCCGATGGCGAAGGTGGCGACCGGAATGCCGCGCGGCATCTGCACGATCGAGTAGAGCGAATCCAGTCCCTGCAGGGTGCGGCTCTGCACCGGCACGCCGAGCACCGGCACCGTGGTCTTGGCGGCGAGCATGCCCGGCAGGTGCGCGGCGCCGCCGGCGCCGGCGATGATGGCGCGCAGGCCGCGCGCCTTGGCGCCCTCGGCATAGGCGAACATCTCGTCGGGCATGCGGTGCGCCGAGACGACGCGGGCCTCGTGGGGGATGCCGAACTCGGCGAGAATCTCGGTCGCGGCGCGCAGGGTTTCCCAGTCGCTGCTGGAGCCCATGACCACACCGACG
>DATCGH010000280.1:0-7547 GCA_036509055.1 Caldimonas sp. | reverse complement strand
GGGCCGCGGGCCCGCGGGCGTCTCGACGTCCAGTCTCATGCCTTGGCCGCGACCTTGAGCGCGCGCTTCAGGTCGTCGAGCAGGTCGTCCGAGTCTTCCAGACCGATCGAGAGGCGGATGGTCCCCGGGCCGATGCCGGCGCGCGCCAGCGCCGCGTCGTCCATCCGGAAATGGGTGGTCGAGGCGGGATGGATCACCAGCGAACGGCAGTCGCCGACGTTGGCCAGGTGCGAGAACAGCTTCAGCGCCTCGATGAAGGCCCGGCCCTGCTCCCGGCTGCCGCGCAGGTCGAAGCTGAACACCGAGCCGCAGCCGCGCGGCAGCAGCCGCTTGGCCAGGGCATGGTCGGGATGGCTTTCCAGCTCCGGGTAGCCGACGCTGGCCACGCCGGCGTGGCCGGCGAGGAAGGCGACGACCTTGCGCGCGTTCTCTACGTGCCGCGCCATTCGCAGCGGCAGGGTCTCGAGGCCCTGCAGGATCAGCCAGGCGGTGTGCGGGCTCATGCTGGCGCCGAAGTCGCGCAGGCCTTCGCGCCGGGCGCGCAAGAGGAACGCGCCGACGGTGCTCTCGTCGCTGAACACCATGTCGTGGAAACCTTCGTAGGGCCGCGTCAGTTCGGTGAAGCGACCGGAGCGGGCGGTCGCCGCGTTCCAGTCGAAGCGGCCGCTGTCGACCAGCACGCCGCCGATCACGGTGCCGTGGCCCGACAGGAACTTGGTCGCCGAGTGATAGAGCAGGTCGGCGCCATGCTCGAACGGCTTCATCAGCCAGGGCGTGGTGAAGGTCGAGTCGACCAGGAGCGGCAGGTCGTTCTCGTGGGCGATTGCCGCGACCGTGGGGATGTCGAGGACGTCGAGGCCCGGATTGCCGAGCGTCTCGCCGAACAGCAGCTTGGTCTCCGGCCGGATCGCGGCGCGCCAGGCGGCGAAGTCGCCGGGCTTGACGAAGCTGGTGGAGATGCCGAAGCGGGAGAGGGTGTAGTGCAGCAGGTTGTGCGAGCCGCCGTAGAGCGCGCTCGAGGCGACGACGTGCGAGCCGGCGCCGGCGATGGTGGCGATCGCCAGGTGCAGCGCCGCCTGGCCGCTGGCGGTGGCGATCGCCCCGGCAGCGCCTTCGAGCGCCGCCACCCGCTCCTCGAGCACGGCGTTGGTCGGGTTCGAGATCCGGCTGTAGACGTGGCCCGAGCGCTCCATGTTGAAGAGCGAAGCGGCGTGCTCGCTCGACTCGAAGACGAACGAGGTGGTCAGGTGGATCGGCGTCGCGCGGGCACCGGTCGCAGGATCGGGGGCGGCGCCGGCATGCAGCGCCAGGGTGTCGAAACCAGGGTTCGCGTAGCCGGGCATGGGTATCCTTTTCCGGACGATTGTGGGCTATATTGGGTCGCAAACAGCCAGGAGACAGCCATGAAAGTCAGCGACATCCTGCGCGTCAAGGGCGGCACGCTCTTTACGGTCTCGCCCGGCGAATCCCTGAGCGCGGCGCTCGACGTCATGTCCCAGCAGGACATCGGCTCGCTCGTCGTCATGGACCATGGCGAACTGGTCGGCATGCTCACCTTTCGCGAGGTGATCCAGGCGATCGTCAAGAACGGCGGCACCCTCGGCGACACCCGGGTGCAGACCGTCATGGACGACCATCCGCTCACCTGCACCCCGGAAACCGACCTCGACGAGGTGCGCCGCATCATGCTCGGCCGGCATGCCCGCTATACGCCGGTGGTGAGCGACCGCACCCTGATGGGCGTGATCTCGTTCTACGACGTCGCCCGCGCCGTGGTCGACAGCCAGGACTTCGAGAACCGCATGCTCAAGGCCTATATCCGCGACTGGCCGGTCGAGAGCCGCGACGAGCTGCCCTCGTCGCAGAAGCCGAATTGAGCCCCCACGCTCACTTCGTTCGCTGCCTCCCGCGGGGGGCATTCAGCGCCCTTGGGGCGGCCCGGCGGGCGCTGACCTGATGTCGGGAAGCACCCTCGGCACGCTGTTCCGGGTCACGAATTTCGGCGAGAGCCACGGCCCCGCGATCGGCTGCGTCGTCGACGGCTGCCCGCCCGGGATGGAGCTCTCGGAGGCGGACATCCAGCCCGAGCTCGACCGCCGCCGCCCCGGCACCTCGCGCCACGTCACCCAGCGACAGGAAGCGGACAAGGTCGAGATCCTCTCGGGCGTGTTCGAGGGCCGGACCACGGGCACCCCGATCGGCCTCCTGATCCGCAACACCGACCAGCGCAGCAAGGACTACGCGAACCTGCTCGACACCTTCCGCCCCGGCCACGCCGACTACACCTATCTGCACAAGTACGGCTTTCGGGATCCGCGCGGCGGGGGCCGGGCGTCGGCCCGGCTCACCGCGCCGACGGTCGCGGCGGCCGCGATCGCCCGCAAGTGGCTGAAGCTCCAGCACGGCACGCGCTTCGTCGCTCACCTGTCGCAGATCGGCGAGATCCACATCCTGTTCGAGGGCGAGGAGCACATCGACGAGAACCCGTTCTTCGCCGCCAACGCCAGCGACATCGCCCGGATCGAGGCCTACGTCGACCAGCTCAGGAAGGATGGCGACAGCTGCGGCGCCCGCGTCGACGTCGTCGCCAGCGGCATGCCGGTCGGCCTCGGCTCGCCCCTCTACGACAAGCTCGACGCCGACATCGCCTACGCGATGATGGGCCTGAACGCGGTCAAGGGCGTCGAGATCGGCGCCGGCTTCGCCTCGATCGCACAGCGCGGCACGACCCACGGTGACGAGCTCACGCCCGAGGGCTTCCTGAGCAACAACGCCGGCGGCGTGCTCGGTGGCATCTCCACCGGCCAGGACCTCACCGTCTCGATCGCGATCAAGCCGACCAGCTCGATCCGCAGCCCGCGCCGCTCGATCGACCTCGAAGGCAAGGCGAGCGTGGTCGAGACGCACGGTCGTCACGACCCCTGCGTCGGCATCCGCGCGGCGCCGATCGCCGAGGCGCTGCTCGCGCTGGTGGTGATGGACCACGCGCTGCTGCATCGGGCGCAATGCGGCGACGTTCGCGTTGCCACGCCGCCGATTCCCGCCCGCGCGCCCTAGCCGTCTGGCTCTGGCGCCTCGGCCCGGGCGTGAGCTGAGCGGCTGAGGGCAGCGGCGACAATGTCGCCTTGCTGCCCTTTGCCGCGATCTCCCTCTGCTACTTCGGCTTCATCGGCCTGTTCAGCCCGTACGCGCCGCTCTGGTACCAGAGCCTGGGCTACAGCACCTTCGCGATCGGGGTCCTGACCTCGCTGCAAAGCGCGACCCGGCTGTTCGCACCCTACGCCTGGGGCTGGTGGGCAGACCACAGCGGCCGGCGCGAGGCGCTGTTGCGCGTGGCGATCGGCGGCGCCGTGTTCGCGTCACTCGGCTTCTTCTTCTTCCGCGACTACGCCTGGATCGCCGCCGTCTGCGTCGCCCTGATGCTCTGCACGGCCGGCGTGGTGCCGATCAGCGAGGCGGTACTGGCTCATCACGTCAGCAGCGGCGGCCAGGTCGACATCGGCCGCTACGGCCGGGTCCGGCTCTGGGGCTCGGTCGGCTTCGTCGCCGTTGCCACCGCCAGCGGCTTCGTCCTCGAGCGCGCGGGGGTCGAGCGCTTCCCGCTGCTGTGTACCGGCGTGCTCGCGAGCCTGCTCTTTGCCGCCTTCCGGTTGCCGCCGTCGAGCGAACCGGCGCATGCCGAACCGGTGGTCAAGGGAGCCCTGGCGGTATTGCGCGAACCGGTCGTCGCCTGGTTCTTCACCGGCACCTTTCTCACCGTGCTGGCGCACACCAGTCTCTATGCCTTCTACTCGCTCTACCTCGCCTCGCTGGGCTATGGGCAGGGCGCGATCGGCCTGCTCTGGGCAGTGGGGGTGGCGGTCGAAGTGGCCTGGTTCGCCTTCCAGGGGCGGTGGGTGAACCGGCTGCCGGTGCACGGCTGGCTGGCGCTGGCAGCGGCGGTTTCGGCGCTGCGCTTTGCCGCGATCGCCGCCTTCGCGGGCCATGCGGCGGTGCTGATCGTCGCCCAGCTCCTGCATGCGATCACCTTCGCCGCCCAGCATTCGGCCTGCATCGCCGTGATCTCGCGCCATTTCCCGGGGCGCCTGCGCAGCCGCGGCCAGGCGCTCTACACCGTGCTCGGCTACGGCGCCTCGGGGGTGCTGGGCGGCGTCGCCGGCGGTGCCCTGAGCGAGCGCCTCGGCTTCGCGGCAGTCTTCTGGGCCGCCAGCGCCGTCTCCGTCGTCGCCGTATTGACCTGCTGGCGGTCCCTGGTGCTGGACCGGGCTCGGGCCTGAAGACCGCAACCGGGTGAGCCGCCGCCGGCGCTTCGTCACCGTTGCCTGCGGCCGAACCCCGTCAATCCGCAGTTGGTCGCACTCGACACGGTGCGGACGACTGTCAGTCCTACACTCGCGCCCTATGAAAATTTCGTCCAAGAACACCCGTCAAAGACTCTGGGTGGGGGGTGCGTTGCTCGGGCTGGTGGCGATCGCCGCCGCACTGGCCCTGGTGCCGCGCGCCGGCAATGGCTCGGCCAAGTCGGATGGCGACGGCAAGGGCAAGGAAAAGGCGGCCGTTCCGCTCGAGTTCATCCCGTCCGAGGTGGCCCGGCCGGTGCTGGCGAGGATGCCGCTGGTGGTCGAGTTTTCCGGCCCGCTGGTGGCGCCGCGCACCGCGGTGGTCCGGGCCAAGGCGTCCGGCACCCTGCTGTCGCTGGCCGTGGCCGAGGGGAGCCGGGTCAAGGCCGGTCAGTCGATCGGCGAGATCGACCTTTCCGACCTGCAGACCCGGGTCAGCGAGCGCTCGGCAATGGTCGAGTCGGCCCAGGCCACGCTGCTCGAAGCCGAGCGCCAGCACACCGCCAATGTCGGCCTGGCGGCGCAGAACTTCATCTCCTCGACCGCGCTGCAGACCTCGCAGGCCCGGCTCGACGCCGCCCGTGCCCAGCTCAAGTCGGCGCAGGCGCAGCTCTTCGTCTCGCGCATCGGCGTCAAGGAGGCGAGCCTGCTGGCGCCGATCTCCGGCATCGTCGGCAAGCGCCATGTCGTTCCCGGGGAGAAGGTGAGCGCCGAGCAGCAGGTGGTGACGATCGTCGACCTCGGCTCGCTCGAGCTCGCCGGCTCGGTCGGCACGCATGAGGTGTCGCTGCTGCGCCCCGGCCAGGAGGTCCAGGTCCGGGTCGAGGGGCAGCGCGAGTCGGTGCCGGGCAAGATCGACCGGATCGCGCCGGCCGCGGAAACCGGCACCCGGGCGATCGGCGTCGTCGTCGCGCTCGACAACAAGGACGAGCGCTACCGCGCCGGGCAGTACGGCCAGGCCCGGGTCGAGCTGGCCGACGATGCCTCGCGGCTGACGGTGCCGGCCGGCTCGGTCGGTCAGGCCTCGGGCCAGGACTTCGTCTGGGCGATCGAGAACGGCGCCCTGGTCCGCCGGATCGTCATCACCGGCCGCAAGGACCCGGCGGCCGGTCGGGTGGAGGTGAGCAAGGGGCTGACGGCCGACACGCAGATCCTCGCTGCCCGGTTCGACAACCTGAAGGAAGGGGCGCAGGCCAAGGTCGTCCCGCAGCGCGCCGCGTCCAGCGCCTCGGCGGCAGCCCGGGCGAGCGCGTCGGCGTCGGCGACGCCGCAGTCCTGAGCCAGGGCGCGCCGCCATGTGGTTCACCCGCGTCTCGATCAACAACCCCGTCTTCGCCACCATGGCGATGGCGGCGCTGTGCGTCCTCGGCCTGTTCTCGTACAACCAGCTGCGGGTCGAGCGGCTGCCCGACATCGCCCCGCCGATCGTCTTCGTCGCCGTCGCCTACCCGGGCGCCTCGCCCGACGCCACCGAGACCGAGCTGACCCGGCCGATCGAGCTGGCGCTGAACGGCATCGCCGGCGTCAAGATGATCCGCTCGAACAGCCTCGAAGGGCGCAGCGAGACGGTGGTCGAGTTCCAGCTCAACGCCGACATGAATCGCGCCGTGCAGGACGTGCGCGACAAGGTCGCGACGGTGCAGCCGAGCTTCCCGCGCGATGCCAAGCAGCCCTACGTCTCCCGCTTCGACGGCGACAACGCTCAGCCGACGGTCTACCTCTCCCTGCTCAGCAAGGACAGGAGCGCGCGCGAGCTGTCGCTGCTCGCCGACCAGACCGTCAGGAAGCGCCTCGAGCGCGCCACCGGCGTCGCCCGGGTCGACGTCGGCGGCATGACGGTGCGCCAGGTGCGGATCGACCTCGACCCGCAGCGCCTGCGTGCCTACCAGCTGACGCCCGGCGACGTGTCGCAGGCGCTGCAGCGGGCCAACTCCGACATGCCGGTGGGCCTGCTCACCGGCACCAAGGAAGACGCGATCGTGCGCGTCGAAGGCAAAGTGAGGGACGCCAAGGCGTTCGCCGACGTGGTCGTCGCCAGCCGCAACGGCATGGTGGTCCGGCTCGCCGACCTCGGCACCCTGGTCGAGCGCGAGCGCGAGCCGGACTCGATCTCGCGCGTCGACGGCGTGCCGGCGATCTCGTTCCAGGTCTTCAAGCAGCAGGACGCGAACATCGTCGAGACCGGCCAGGCGATCAAGGACGCCGCCGAGGAGCTGAGGAAGGGCCTGCCGCCCGGCGTCGAGCTGCGCCTGGTCTATGCCGACAGCGACTGGGTGGCGCGCTCGCTCGACGGCGTCAAGCACACCCTGATCGAAGGCGCGCTGCTGACGATCGCCATCGTCTTCCTGTTCCTGCACAGCTGGCGCAGCACGGTGATCACCGGCCTGACCCTGCCGATCGCCGTGATCTCGTCGTTCATCGCCGTCTACCTGTTCGGCTTCACGCTGAACTTCATGACGATGATGGCGCTGTCGCTCTGTATCGGGCTCCTGATCGACGATGCGATCGTGGTGCGGGAGAACATCGTTCGCCACGTCCACATGGGAAAAGGGCACCGCGAGGCGGCGAGCGTGGGCACCGAGGAGATCGGCCTGGCGGTGATGGCCACCACCTTCGCGATCTGCGCGGTGTTCGTGCCGGTCGCCTTCATGAAGGGGATCGTCGGCAAGTTCTTCTATCCGTTCGGCATCACGGTCGCCGTGGCGGTGCTGGTGTCGCTGTTCGTCAGCTTCACCCTCGACCCGATGCTCTCGAGCATCTGGCGCGACCCGCCGACCAACCGGCTGCTGAAGGTGCCGGGGCTCGGCCACCTGATGCGCGCCACCGACCGGATGCTCGACCTGCTGCACGGCATCTACGAGCGGGCGATCCACTGGATCTTCTCCGGTCGCCACTACCGCATGCTCGTGCCGCCGATCCCGGCGTGGGGCCGCCCGCTCGCCGCCGATGGCCAGCGCGACAAGAGCGCACCCCGGTCATGGCGCTTTGCCACCGTCACGCCGCGGGCGCTGGTGCTGCTGGCCGGCATCGCCAGCTTCGTCGGCGCGATCCTGCTGGCACCGCTGGTCGGCACCGAGTTCATTCCGGAGAGCGACAACAGCTACATCCAGCTGAACGTCGAGCTGCCGGTGGGCACCAGCCTGGCGCGCGGCAGCGACAAGCTGCGCCAGGTCGAGGAAGTCGTCGCCACGTTCCCCGAGGTGCGGA
>DATCGH010000279.1:0-3090 GCA_036509055.1 Caldimonas sp. | reverse complement strand
CTGTTCCAGAAGCTGGTCCGCACGGGCTTTCGCAGCAACAACGTCGACCACTGCACGCGCCTGTGCCACGCCTCCTCGGTGGTGGCCCTGCTCGAAGGCATCGGCTCCGGGGCGGTCTCGAACCCGGTGATGGACGTGATGCAGGCGGAGGTGGTGATCCTCATCGGCGCCAATCCGACGGTGAATCATCCGGTGGCCGCGACCTGGATGAAGAACGCGGCCAAGGAAGGCACCAAGCTGATCGTCTGCGACCCGCGGCGCTCCGACCTGGCGCGCGTTGCCCACCGCTACCTGCAGTTCAAGCCGGACACCGACGTGGCGCTGCTGAACGCGATGATGCATGTCATCGTCGGCGAGGGCCTCGTCGACGAGACCTTCATCGCCAGCCGGACCATCGGCTACGAGGAGCTGCGCAAGAACGTCGAGGGCTACTCGCCCGAGCTGATGGCGCCGATCTGCGGCATCGAGGCCGAGGTCATCCGCGAGGTGGCGCGCCTGTACGCGACCTCGAAGGCGTCGATGATCCTCTGGGGGATGGGGATCTCGCAGCACGTGCACGGCACCGACAACGCGCGTTGCCTGATCGCCCTCGCGCTCATGACCGGACAGATCGGTCGGCCCGGCACGGGCCTGCATCCGCTGCGCGGCCAGAACAACGTCCAGGGTGCGTCGGACGCCGGGCTCATTCCGATGATGTACCCCGATTACCAGCACGTCTCGAGTCAGGAGGCGCGCGCCCGCTTCGAGCGTGCCTGGCAAGTTCCGGCGGGAAGCCTCGACCCGAACCCCGGGCTCACCGTCGTCGAGGTGATGCACGCGATCAAGCAGGGCAAGGTTCGCGGCATGTACGTGATGGGCGAGAACCCGGCGATGTCGGATCCCGATGCCAACCATGCGCGCGAGTCGCTGGCGGCGCTCGAGCATCTCGTCGTGCAGGACATCTTCCTCACCGAAACCGCCTACCTCGCCGACGTCATCCTGCCGGCGAGCGCGTTCCCGGAGAAGACCGGCACCTTCACCAACACCGATCGGCTGGTCCAGCTCGGCCGCCAGGCGATCAACCCGCCCGGCGACGCCCGCCAGGACCTCTGGATCATCCAGCAGATGGCCCGGCAGCTCGGCCTCGGCTGGGGCGATGATCCCGTCTCCGAGGTCTTCGACGAGATGCGGCACACGATGCCGAACATCGCCGGCATTACCTGGGAGCGGCTCGAGCGCGAGCACGCGGTGACCTATCCCTGCCGCGCCGAAGGCGATCCGGGCGATTCGGTCGTTTTCATCGACAGCTTCCCGCGCGAAGGCGGCCGGGGACGGTTCGTTCCGGCCGACATCATTCCCGCCGACGAGCGGCCCGATGCCGAGTATCCGATGGTGCTGATCACCGGCCGGCAGCTCGAGCACTGGCACACCGGCAGCATGACCCGACGCGCGAGCACGCTCGACGCCCTGGAGCCCGATCCGGTCGCGCTGATCCATCCCCTGGACCTCGCCGCGCTGGGTGCGGCGCCGGGCGATGTCGTGACGATCGCGTCGCGCCGGGGAAGCGTCGCCCTGTACGCACGCGCCGACGACAGCTCGCCGCGGGGTGCGGTGTTCGTTCCCTTCTGCTACTACGAGGCGGCGATCAACCGCCTCACCAACGCGGCCCTCGACCCGTTCGCGAAGATTCCGGAATTCAAGTACTGCGCCGTTCGCCTTTGCCTGGGCGGCGCGGCGCCGGTGCAAGGCAGCTTCGGCGGCGGCCAGGTGCTGGCCGACCTTCAGGTGGCGCCTGCGGGCTGAGAACCATAAATCATCCGCAATGATGATGATTTGAAAGTTTCACTATCGCTTATCGATCCCCCTGTCTACATTCCCCTTGCAGCACGTTTCCAAAGCGGCCGATTCAAGGGGACATTCATGGGTCATCGCGACAACATCGAGAGCGAAGCAGGCGGAGTCGATCTGGAGCGCAACGCCTACAACGCCGCGTTCTACGAGCTCGGATTCAGATGGCACTGGGACAGCGCCACCTATGACGATCTGGCACGACGAAGCGCGAACGAGGCAGACCGGATCCGCCACTACCTGTCGGCGCAGCAACCGCACCTGCTCAAGGCCTACGACGCCGAGTTCCTGGTCGAGCTCATCCAGCAAAAGCAGGTACAGCATCGGAGCCGCAACGTCGGCGTGCCGGCGAGGAATTTCGACTGGTCGCAAGCGTCGCTGTCCGGCGAGCTGGGCGCCTGAATCTCGCGACGCGAAAAGCAGTTCGGGCCCGAGCAGGGCCCTGTTCGGATGGCGTGAACAGGCGCCGGGCGCGCGCAGAATTCGCCGGTGAAGAACGCGACGCTGCGCCAGCTGAAGGCCTTCGAAGCGGTCGCGCGCCTGCTCAGCTATTCGCGCGCCGCCGAAGAGCTGTTCCTGAGCCAGCCCGCCGTCTCGATACAGATCAGGAAGCTCGAAGAGCACGCCGGCAACGCCCTGTTCGAGCAGTTCGGCAAGAAGATCTACCTGACGCCGGCGGGCACCGAGCTGCTGCGCATCAGCCGCGCCATCATCCAGCAGTTCGAAGCGGCCGAGAACGCCATGACCCAGTTCAGGGGCGTCTCCGGCGGCAAGCTCAACGTTGGCGTGATCAGTGCCGGCGATTATTTCTTCCCGCGCCTGCTCGTCGAGTTCGCAGGCCGGCACAGCGGCGTGGTCCTGAATTTCACGGTCCACAACCGCGAAGAGCTGCTCGCCCGGATCGCCGACAACCTCACCGATCTCGCGATCATGGTGCGACCGCCGGCGGATGCCGATGCCGAGAGCCGGCCCTTCGCGCCGCACCCCTACGTCATCGTCGCCGCGCCGAACCATCCCCTGGTCGGCAGGAAGCGGGTCGGCATGGCCACGCTGATGCGTGAGCAGTTCGTGGTTCGCGAGAAAGGCTCGGATACTTACAAGTCGATGGAGGAGGGCTTCGGCGAGCACATGCGCGACATCCGGGTCGCGATGGAGATTCCGAGCACCGAAACCATCAAGCAGGCGGTGATCGCCGGCATGGGCATCAGCTTCCTCTCGGCGCACACGATCAGCAAGGAGCTGAAGGCGAAGAGCCTGCGCCTG
>DATCGH010000278.1:0-5030 GCA_036509055.1 Caldimonas sp. | reverse complement strand
ATGCCGGCGTCCTGGTGCCGTTCGCCGGCAGCCTGGCCAGCCCGATCACCGGCAGCAAGCAGCTGACTGCCGCACAGATCGCGCAGCTGAAGAGCGGCCTCTGGTACTTGAACCTGCACACCGCCGCCAACCCCGGCGGCGAGATCCGCGGTCAGGTCAAGTGACCTTGTGCGGGCGTCGGCCCGCCCGAGGTCGTCCTGAATGCAGCGCAGGTTCTCAACCTCTCGCCGTGGTCCCACGTCCGGGACAGAGTGGGCCCGGGATCCAGCTTGATCACTGAAGTCATCACCCTTCCCGGCCGCTTCAACGGCCCGCCACGTTCCGGCAACGGCGGCTACGTCAGCGGCCGGCTCGCGCGCTATCTGACGGGGCCGGCGGCAAGCGTCCGGCTTCGCGTTCCGCCGCCCCTGGACCAGGCGCTGCGAGTCGAGGCCGCCGGCGACGAAGCGAGCCTGTTCGATGGCGACACGCTCGTCGCCCAGGCGCGCCGCATCGACTTCGAGCTCGCGCCCCCCGCAGCGCCTACGTTCGCCGAGGCCGAGGCGGCTTCGAAAATGGCGTATGCCGGATTCGCCCGACATCCGCTGCCCCACTGCTTCGTCTGCGGGCCGGGACGTGCCGAAGGCGACGGCCTGCGCATCTTCCCCGGTCGCACGGAGGACGAAGGCGTGCTGGCCGCGCCCTGGGTGCCGCACGCGTCACTGGACGACGGCGCCGGCCGTGCCGCGAAGGAGTTCCTGTGGGCGGCGCTCGACTGCGCCGGCGCCTTCGCCGTGATGCCGGACGCCGAGCAGCCGATCATCCTGGGCGAGCTTTGCGCCCGCCTCGACGGCGATGCGGCAATCGGCGAGCCCTGCGTCGTCGCCGCCTGGTCCATCGGCGCCGAGGGCCGCAAGCGCTTCGCCGGCACGGCCCTGTATTCCGCGGCGGGCGTGCCGATCGCGGTGGCGCGTGCGACCTGGATCCTCATTGCCGCCCTGCCGGGGGGCGGCGAAGCGTGAGCTGGCGCGCCGCTCAGCCCGCTCTCGCCCGCTCCTCTTCGCGCAGCCGCAGCAGCCGGCGCTGCACCTTGCCGGTGGTCGTCATCGGCAAGGCGTCGATGAACTCGATCTCCTTCGGGTATTCGTAGGGCGCGAGCTTGCCGCGGACGTGCGCCTGCAGCTCCTGCTCGAGCGCGCGCGAGGCGAGGTGGCCCGGCGCCAGCACGACGTAGGCCTTGACCAGCGCGCCGCGCTCGGCATCGGGCTTGGGCACCACGGCGGCGTTGGCGACTGCGGGATGCTTCACCAAGCAGTTCTCGATCTCGCTCGGGCCGATGCGGTAGCCGGCGGCCTTGAACACGTCGTCGCTGCGGCCCTGGTACCAGAGGTAGCCGGCCTCGTCCATGACGGCGGTGTCGCCCGTGCGGCACCAGCTGTCGTCCGGATCGCCGGTGAACTTGGCGACGGTCGCGTCGTCGCGCTTCCAGTAGCCGAGGAAGAACACCGGGTCGGGATCGCCGTGGCGGTCGCGGCGATGCAGGGCGACATCGCCCGGCGTGCCCCGCGGGCACTCGCGGCCGTCGTCGTCGATCACCGCGACCCGGTGCCCGGGATACGGCCGGCCCATGCTGCCGGCGCGCGCCGGCCAGCGCGCGGCGCAGTTGCCGACGATGTAGTTGATCTCGGTCTGGCCGAACATCTCGTTCGGCACGACGCCGAGCCGGTCGCGGCACCAGGCGAAGACGGTGTCGCCGACCGCTTCGCCGGCGCTCATGATGGCGCGTAGGCGCAGGTCGAAGCGGCTGCGCGGATCGGGCACCGCCTTCATCATCGCCTTGAGCGCGGTGGGAAAGAGAAAGCTGTGCGTGACCCGGTGCGTCTCCAGCAAGGCGAACGCGCTCTCGGGCGCGAACCGGCCCTGGTAGGCGACGATCTCGCGCCCGAAATAGAGCGTCGGCAAGAGCGCATCCATCAGACCACCCGTCCAGGCCCAATCGGCCGGCGACCAGAACACCGCGTCGTTCTGCGGGAACCAGTTCTGGCTGCAGACGAAGCCCGGCAGGTTGCCGATCAACACCCGGTGCGGCAGGAGCGCCCCCTTCGGCGGGCCGGTCGTGCCGCTGGTGTAGATCAGGACGCAGGCATCGTCGGCGGCGGTATCGACCGGCTTCGGTGCCTCGCCCGCGGCGTCCAGCAAGGCCTGCCAGTCGGCATCGCCGCGGCCCTCGGCCGCGCCGACGGCCACCAGCGTCGCCAGCTGCGGGCAGAGCCGCCGCGCTTCGAGCACGTTGTCGATGCCGGTCTCGTCGACCAGCGCGAGGCGGGCGCCGCTGTCGTTGATGCGGTACTCGAGCGCGTCGGGGCCGAACAGCATCGACAGCGGCATGGCGACCGCGCCCAGCCGGTACAGCGCGATGTGCGCCACCGCAGTCTCGAAGCGCTGCGGCATGACGATCGCCACCCGGTCGCCACGGCCGACGCCGAGCGCCCGCAGGGCCGCGGCCAGGCGGTCGGCGGCGCGGTCGAGCTCGGCGTAGCTGTAATCGCGGCGCGAGCCGTCCTCGCGCTGGTAGCGGATGGCGATCGCCTCGGGCGTCTCGCGAGCCCAGCGGGTGCAGCAGACCTCGGCGAGGTTGAAGCGCTCCGGCACCTGCCAGCGAAAGCCGGCGTGCAGCTCGTCGTACCGGTCGATGCCGGCTTCAGCCATCGCTTCGGCGCGTGCCGTAGGCCGCGAGGGTGTCGCCGGCGATGCGGCAGATCCGCCAGTCGGGCATCACGGTGGCGCCCATGCGCTCGTAGAAGCGGATCGCGTTCACGTTCCAGTCGAGCACGCTCCATTCGAACCGGCCGCAGCCGCGCTCGGCGGCAAGCTCGGCGAGACGGGTGAGCAGCGCCTGGCCGATGCCGCGGCCGCGCAGCTCGGGCTCGACGAACACGTCCTCGAGGTAGAGCCCCGGCTTGGCGAGGAAGGTCGAGAAGTTGGTGAAGAAGAGCGCGAAGCCGACCACCTGCTCGCCGCAATCGACCACCAGCGCCTCGGCCACCGGGCGCGGGCCGAACAGGTGCGGGCCGAGCTTTTCCGGCGTCGCCTGCATCAGGTGCTCGAGATGCTCGAACTCGGCGAGACGGCCGATCAGGCGAACTATTGGCGCGAGGTCGCGCGGCTCGGCGGCGCGGATGGCGAAGGAAGCGTTTGCGGTCGGTGCGGGCATGCGCGGATTGTGCAACCCGCGCCGGCGTCGCCGGCCACGCGCCGAGCGGCTCTGCCCTACGATGACGCGATGGATTCCGACGCGAGCTACCAGCCGCGCCGCCGGGCGACGAGCCGCTTCGTCACCGCCCGCGGCCTCTCCCACCACCTTCTCGAATGGGGCTCACCCGCCCTGGCAACGCCCGAGCGGCCGACGCTGGTGATGCTGCACGGCTGGATGGACGTGGCCGCGTCGTTCCAGTTCGTGGTCGATGCGCTGCCGACCGAGCGCCACGTGATCGCGCTCGACTGGCGCGGCTTCGGCGCGACCGACACGCCGGCAATCGACACCTACTTCTTTCCCGAGTACCTGGGCGACCTCGAGCTGGTGCTGGACGCTCTCTTCGGCGTGGACCGCGGGCCGATCGATCTGCTCGGCCACAGCATGGGCGGCAACGTCGCGATGCTCTATTCGGGGGTGCGGCCCGACCGCGTCCGCCGCCTCGTCAACCTCGAGGGCTTCGGCATGCCGCGCTCCCGGCCCGAGCAGGCGCCCAAGCGCATGGCCTTCTGGCTGGTGAACCTGAAGAAGGAGGAGACGTTGCGCCCCTACGAATCGCTCGAGGCCGTCGCCGCGCGGTTGCAGAAGACCAACCCGCTCTTGCGCAGCGACCGCGCCCACTGGCTCGCCGGCCACTGGGCCAGGCGGGTGCCCGGCGAGAACGGCGAGGCCGATACCTGGCACCTGCTGGCCGACCCGAACCACAAGCGCTCGAGCCCGATCATGGCCAACGTCGACGAATGGCTGGAGTTCTGGAAGCGGATCACCGCGCCGGTGCTCTGGATCGAAGGCGACCGCACCGACGTCGCCGTCTGGTGGGGCGACCGCTACACCAAGGCCGAGTTCCACGAGCGGCTGAACCTCGTGCGCCAGGCCGAGCGGCACGTCGTCGCCCCGGCCGGCCACATGCTGCACCACGACCAGCCGGAAGACGTCGCCCGCCTCGTGGAATCGTTCCTCGGTTGATCGGGCGGCGGCGCTGTTCCTGCGACAATCCGCCCCTTTCGAAAGAGACTCACCATGGACGTGGAACACATCAATGCCATCGGCAATCGGCTCGCCGACCTGACCAAGCGCACGATCGACCTCCGGGGGTATCTTTGACTACGACCGCAAAGCGCTCCGCCTGAACGAGGTCAACGCCGCCCTCGAGAACCCCAAGGTCTGGGACGAACCGAAGCGGGCGCAGGAGCTCGGCCGCGAGAAGCGCGCGCTCGAGACCGTGGTCGAGACGGTCGACCACCTCACCTCGAACCTGGCCGACAACACCGAGCTCTACGACATGTCGAAGGCCGACCAGGACTTCGACGGCCTGCTCGCCATCGAGGCCGATGCGGCCAAGCTCGAGGCCACCGTCGCCGGGCTCGAGTTCCGGCGCATGTTCCACCAGGCCGAGGACCCCCTCAACTGCTTCCTCGACCTGCAGGCTGGTGCCGGCGGCACCGAGGCGCAGGACTGGTGCCAGATGCTGCTGCGCCAGTACCTCAAGTACTGCGAGCGGAAGGGTTTCAAGACCGAGGTCATGGAAGAGAGCGCCGGCGACGTCGCCGGCATCAAGAGCGCGACCATCAAGGTCGAGGGCGAGTACGCCTTCGGCCTCCTGCGCACCGAGACCGGCGTGCACCGCCTGGTGCGAAAGAGCCCGTTCGATTCCTCGGGCGGCCGGCACACCTCGTTCGCCAGCGTCTTCGTCTATCCGGAGGTCGACGACTCGATCGAGATCGACATCAACCCGGCCGACGTGCGCACCGACACCTTCCGCGCCTCGGGCGCGGGCGGCCAGCACATCAACAAGACC
>DATCGH010000277.1:0-3693 GCA_036509055.1 Caldimonas sp. | reverse complement strand
CGACCAGCGCCAGCTGCAGCTCCTGCCGGCGCGCGGCCAGCCGGTCGCCTTCACCGGCGAACGCTGCGTCGAATGGTGCGGCCATCTCCTCGACGACGACTTCAGCGTGGCCGGAAACATGCTTGCCAGGCCCGAGGTGATCGAGGCCAGCGCCGCCGCCTACCGTGACGCCCGGGCCCTGCCGCTCGCCGAGCGTCTGCTCGCCGCCCTCGCCGCGGGCGAGGCGGCCGGCGGCGACAAGCGCGGCAAGCAGGCCGCCGCGCTTGTCATCCACGGCGACGAGGACCGGCGCGAGCTCGACCTCCGCGTCGACGACCATGCCGAGCCGGTGGCCGAGCTGCGCCGCCTCTACGAGGTCAGCCTCGAGCGCTTCCAGCCCTTCGTCGGCTGCCTGCCGGGCCGGCACGACGCCGCCGGCCTGACCGACCGCGACGAGATCGAGGCGCGCATCGCCGCCTTCCACGCCGGCCGTGCCGAGAAGCGCGCCTGAGCCGCGCCGCCCATTCCGATCGACCTGCCCCCTACTCTGGAGCCTGCCATGTCACGACGCCTTCGCTTCCTCGGCCCGGCGCTGCTGCTCGCCCTGCTGCCGCTCGCCGCCGCCGCGCAGACCCTGCGCGTCGGTCTCGCGGAGGACCCCGACGTGCTCGATCCGACGCTGGCGCGCACCTTCGTCGGCCGGATCGTCTTCGCGGGCCTGTGCGACAAGCTGTTCGACATCGACGAGAAGCTGCAGATCGTGCCGCAGCTCGCCACCGCCTACGAGTGGTCGGCCGACAGCAAGGCGCTGACCCTGAAGATCCGCCCCGGCGTCACCTTCCACGACGGCGAGAAGCTCGACGCCGCGGCGGTGAAGTTCAACATCGAGCGGCACAAGAACATGGCCGGGTCGAACCGGCGCGGCGAGCTGGCGCCGGTGGCCACGGTCGACGTGGTCGACCCGATGACCGTGCGCCTCTCTCTCTCGACGCCTTTCTCGCCGCTGCTGGCGCAGCTCTCCGACCGCGCCGGGATGATGGTCTCGCCGAAGGCGGCTGAAGCCCAGGGCGACAAGTTCGGCACCAAGCCGGTCTGCTCCGGCCCCTTCAAGTTCGTCGAGCGGGTGGCGCAGGACCGGATCGTCCTCGAGAAGTACGCCGGCTACTGGAACAAGGACGCGATCCACTTCGACAAGATCGTCTACACGCCGATCCCCGACGCGACGGTGCGCCTGGCCAACCTGCGCTCGGGCCAGCTCGACTTCATCGAGCGCGTCGCCTCGAGCGACATGGAGAAGCTGCAGGGCGACAAGAAGCTGAAGACCACGCGCATCATCGAGATCGGCTACCAGGGCCTGACGATCAACGTCGGCAAGAGCGAGAAAGCGCAGCAGAACCCGCTCGGCAAGGACCCGCGGGTGCGCGAGGCGCTCGAGCTCTCCCTCGACCGGCAGGGCCTGGCGCAGGTGGTGATGGACAACGAGGCGCAGATCGGCAACCAGTGGGTGGCGCCGAGCAACGCCTGGTACGCGAAGAACGTGCCGGCGCCCAAGCGCGACATCGAGCGTGCCAGGGCGCTGCTCAAGGAGGCGGGCGTCACCCGACCGAGCTTCACCCTGATGACGCCGACCACCTCGGACGCACAGCGCCTCGCGGCGGTGATCCAGGCGATGGCGCGCGACGCCGGCTTCGACGTCAAGATCCAGGCGACCGAGTTCGCGACTTCGCTGAACATGGCCGACAAGGGCGACTTCGAGGCCTACGTGCTCGCCTGGAGCGGCCGGCCCGATCCCGACGGCAACCTGTTCAGCTTCCATGGCTGCAAGCAGCCGCTCAACTACGCCGGCTACTGCGACGCGCAGACCGACGCCCTGCTGGCGCAATCGCGCGCCACCCGCGATCCGGCGGAGCGCAAGAAGGTGCTGGAGCAGATCGCGGCGCGGGTGCTGAAGGAGCGGCCGATCATCTATCTCTACCACCGCAACTGGCTCTGGGCCTACAACGCCAAGCTGGGCGGCGTGCGCGGCCTGCCCGACGGGCTGCTGCGGGTGACCGGGCTGAAGATGGCGCCTGCGCCCTGAGGCGCGCGCGCCTCGTTTCGCCTCGATGCTCGAGTTCCTCGCCCGCCGCCTCGGCACCGTCGTGCCGACGCTGGTGCTGGTGTCGATGCTGATCTTCGGCCTGCAGCAGCTGCTGCCGGGCGACCCGGCAAAGATCCTCGCCGGCGAGGAGCAGGACCCGACCGTCATCGCCTACCTGCACAAGAAGCTGCACCTCGACGAACCGCTGCCGGTGCGCTACGCCTTCTGGATCGCGGGCGTGCTGCGCGGCGACCTCGGCGAGTCGGTGCGCAACCAGCAGCCGGTGCTCGACCTGGTGCTGCAGAAGCTGCCGGTGACCGCGGAGCTGGCGGTGCTGGCGATGGCCATCGCGCTCGTCATCGGCATCCCGGCCGGCGTGGCCGCCGCGGTGGGCCGCGGCACCGCCTGGGACATCGGCGCGAACGCGTTCGCTCTCTGGGGCCTGTCGACGCCGAACTTCTGGCTCGGCATCCTGATGATCCTGCTGTTCTCGGTGCAGCTCGGCTGGCTGCCGGCCTCGGGCTACGTCAGCCCGTTCGAGGACCTGGGCGCCAACCTCGCGGCGATGATCATGCCGGCGTTCGTGCTCGGCAATGCGCTCGCCGCGGTGCTGATGCGCCATACCCGCAGCGCGATGCTGCAGGTGCTCTCGGCCGACTACATCCGCACCGCCCGCTCCAAGGGCCTGCGCGAGGCGCCGGTGGTGCTGAAGCACGCGCTGCGCAACGCCCTGGTGCCGGTGGTGACGCTGGGCGCGCTCGAGTTCGGCACGCTGCTCTCGGGCGCGGTGCTGACCGAGCAGGTGTTCACCATCCCCGGCTTCGGCAAGCTGATCGTCGACGCCGTCTTCAACCGCGACTACGCGGTGGTGCAGGGGGTGGTGCTGGTGACGGCCAGCGCCTACATCGGACTGAACCTGCTCGCCGACCTCGCCTACTTCGCCCTCAACCCGAGGCTGCGCGGCTGATGGCGGCGGTGCTGGCGCCCCTCCCCGGCCCGGTCGCGCAGCCGCCGCTGCCGGCCGGCCCGTGGCGCCGCGCCTGGAGGAAGCTCAGGCGCCGGCGCAGCGCGATGTTCGGCCTCGCGGTGGTCGTCGGCTTCGTCGTCCTGGCGCTCTTCGCCGGCTGGATCGCGCCGCAGGACCCGATCGCCACCAGCTGGGGCGCGATCCGCAAGGCGCCGAGCGCCGAGCACTGGTTCGGCACCGACGAGATCGGCCGCGACGTGTTCGCCCGCATCGTCTGGGGCACGCGCGCATCGATGCTCGCCGGCGTCGTCTCGGTCTCGATCTCGATCCTGCTCGGCGTGCCGATCGGCCTGGCGGCGGGCTTCCTCGGCGGCTGGATCGACGCCGCGATCTCGCGCGTGATCGACGCCTTCCTGGCCTGCCCGTTCCTGATCCTGGCGATCGCCCTGGCAGCGTTCCTGGGACCGAGCCTGACCAACGCGATGATCGCGATCGGCATCTCGGCGACGCCGATCTTCGCCCGGCTGACCCGCGGCGCGGTGATCCACGTCAAGGTCGAGGACTACATCGAAGCGGCGCGGGCGCTCGGCGCCTCGCCGCTGCGCCAGGCGCTGCGCCACGTGCTGCCGAACATCGCCGCGCCGCTGATCGTCCAGGCCACCCTCGC
>DATCGH010000276.1:0-6461 GCA_036509055.1 Caldimonas sp. | reverse complement strand
CGCGGGGCGGCGCAAGCCGGCGCCAGCGGGCGGCCTGCTCAGGCGCACCGGCGACAGCCGGCCTCGTCGCCGGCGGGGACCCGACCGCATAATCCCGCCGATGCCTGAGCCCCTGGGATCGAAAGCGGTCCGCGAGCCCGCTTCCCCGTCCGTCCGTCGATCCGTGGTTTCCGTCGAACAGGACGAGTCCGGCATGCGCCTCGCACTCGACCAGGCGCAAAACGCCTGGCTGGTGGGCGAGGTGCCGGTCGGGGCGGTGATCGTCCGCGAGACGGCGAACGGCCGGCAGGTCGTGGCCACCGGCTACAACCGGCCGATCACCGACCACGACCCGACCGCGCACGCCGAGATCGTCGCCCTGCGTCATGCCGCGACGCTGCTGTCCAACTACCGGCTGCCGGAGTGCGAGCTTTACGTGACGCTGGAGCCGTGCGCGATGTGCGCGATGGCGCTGCTGCACGCACGTTTCAAGCGGGTGGTCTTCGGCGCCACCGATCCGAAGGCCGGCGCGGCCGGATCGGTGGTCGACGTGTTCGGCAACGCCACCCTCAACCACCACACCGAGGTCGTCGGCGGCGTGCTCGCCGCCGACGCCGGCGAGGTGCTGCGCTCCTTCTTCGTCGAGCGGCGCGAGCAGTACCGGCAGCGCCGCGCCGGGCCGACCGTGCTGGTCGAGGCCGACCCGGACGCGCCGGCGCCGGCTATTCCCGCGGGCGAATCGCTCGAGATCGACGCCGAGCCCGAGGCATGAGCGACACGCGGTCGTCGCTGCAGCTGTTCTCTCCGGCGGGCGTGCTGCGCTCGGTCGCGCCGCTGCGCCGCGCCGCCGCGCGCCTCGGTCGACTCGGCTTCGAGGTGGCGATCGATCCGGCCACCGGCGCCAAGGCGCAGCGCTTCGCCGGCGACGACGAGACCCGGCTCGCCGCGATCCATCGCGTCGCCGCCGCCCGGCCGGACGTCGCCCTCGCCAGCCGGGGCGGTTACGGCCTGACGCGGCTGCTCGACCGGATCGACTGGAAGCGGATCGCCAAGAGCGTCGATGCCGGCACCCGCTGGGTCGGCATGAGCGACCTGACCTCGCTGCAGCTCGGCCTCCTGGCGCACACCGGCGGCGGCATCACCTGGGCCGGGCCACTCGCCTGCGACGACTTCGGCCGCACCGAGGACGAGGGCGGCGTCGACGACGTCACCCAGGGCTGCTTTCTCGAAGCGATGGCGGGCGAGCTCGAGGCGGTCGGCTTTCGCACCGACGCCGGCTTCGACGGCCTGGCGGTGAAAGGCACGCTCTGGGGCGGCAATCTCTGCGTCCTCAATTCGCTGCTGGGGACGCCGCATTTCCCGCGCGTCCAGGGCGGCATTCTCTTTCTCGAGGACGTCAACGAGCACCCCTACCGGATCGAGCGCAACCTGCTGCAGCTGCAGCAGGCCGGGGTGCTCGACCGGCAGCGCGCAGTCATCCTCGGCGCCTTCACCGCCTGGAAGAAATCGGCGAACGACCGCGGCTATTCGATGGCGGCGGCGATCGAAAGGATCCGTGCCGCGACCAAGACGCCGGTCCTCGGCGGCTTGCCGTTCGGCCATGTCCCGACCAAGGTGACGATGCCTGTCGGCGCTCGGGTGCAGCTCCTCGTCGACGGCCGGAACGCGTTCATCGGCTGGTAGCATTCCAGCCTCGATGAATCCGCGCCTCCAAGCCCGCGTTGCCCGGGGCCTTGCCTGTCTCGCGGCCCTCTTCGTACTCGCTGCCTGCAACAACAGCCCGTATCCCGACGGCGCCGCGGCGACCAACACCCTGTTCTATTCGTTCGACGAGCGCTCGCCGCGCTACCTCGATCCGACCGCGTCGTACGCCAATCCGGAATCGGCCTACACCTACCAGATCTACGAGCCGCTCTACGGCTACCACTACCTGAAGCGTCCCTACGAGCTGGTGCCCAAGGCGGCGGCGCAGGTCACCAAGCCCTACTACCTGGACAAGGCCGGGCAGCGTCTCCCCGACGACGCCGCACCGGAGCAGATCGCGCAGAGCGTCTACGAGATCCCGATCAGGCGCGGCGTCCTGTATGCGCCGCACCCGGCGTTCGCGAAGAACCTCAAGGGCGAGTACCTCTATCACCACCTGACCCGGGCGGAGCTCGGCGACAAGCGCTCGCCCTGGGACTTCGAGCTGCAGGGGACGCGCGAGATGGTCGCCGACGACTTCGTCTACGCGATCAAGCGGCACGCCACTCCCCGCATCGAGGCACCCGTCTATTCGGTCTTCGCCGAGTACGTGATCGGCCTCAAGGCCTACGGCGAGCTGATCAAGGCCGAGGACCAGAAGCTTCTGGCCGGGTTGCCGCGCGACCTCCAGGACAAGCCTTTCCTCGATTTCCGCAAGTGGCCGCTCGAAGGCGCGGAGGCGGTCGATCCGTACCTGCTGCGGATCCGGCTCAAGGGCAAATATCCGCAGTGGAACTACTGGATGGCGATGCCGTTTGTCGCGCCCGTGCCGTGGGAGGCCGACGCGTTCTACGCCCAGGAGGGGATGAACGCCAATGGCCTCTCGCTCAACCAGTGGCCGGTCGGCACCGGGCCGTTCATGATGACCGAGTTCATCCGCGACCGCCGTCACGTGATGAAGCGCAATCCCAATTTCCGCGGCGAGCCCTACCCCTGCGAAGGCGAGCCGGAAGACCGCAAGGACGGGCTCCTGGCCGACTGCGGCAAGCGCATGCCGTTCGTCGACACGCTCTACGTGACGATCGAGAAGGAGAAGGTGCCGCGCAAGGAGAAGTTCAAGCAGGGCTACTTCGACGTGCCGGAGATCGAGCGGCCGGAGTGGGGCGTCGATTTCACCAACGACCTGAACGACTCCGACGACGTCAAGCGCATGTTCGAGGCGCGCGGCTTCAAGTTCCCGTTGATGACCGACATCTCCAACTGGTACCTCGGCTTCAACATGCTCGATCCGGTGATCGGCAAGGGCAGCACTCCTGACGAGGTCGTGAAGCACCGCAAGCTACGGCAGGCGATCTCGATCGCCATCGACTGGGAGGAAGGCTACGGCCGGATCTTCAAGTACAAGGGCGGCGTCGCCGCGCACGGCCCGGTGCCGCCGGGCCTGTTCGGCGGGCGCGAAGGGCAGGGCGAGTTCCACAACCCGGTCACCCACCACGTCGTCGACGGCCGGATCGTGCGCCGGCCGATCGAGGATGCGAAGAAGCTGCTTGCCGAGGCCGGCTATCCCGACGGGCGCGACGCCGTGACCGGCCGGCCGCTGGTGCTGAACTACGACTTCCAGCGCGCCATCACGCCCGAGTTCAAGGCCGAGAACGACTGGATGGTGCGCCAGTTCGGCAAGATCGGCATCCAGCTCGAAGTGCGCGCGACCGACTTCAACCAGTTCCAGGACAAGACGCTCAAGGGCAAGCACCAGATCTTCTGGGCCGGCTGGCTCGCCGACTATCCCGACGCCGAGAACTTCCTGTTCCTGCTCTACGGACCGAACTCCAAGTCGAGGTCGCAGGGCGAGAACGTCGCCAACTACGAGAACCCGGAGTTCGACAAGCTCTATGCCGAGCTGCAGACGCTCGACGACGGGCCGCACAAGCAGGCCAGCATCGACAAGATGATGACGATGGTGCAGCAGGACGCGCCCTGGTCGTTCGGCTTCTTCCCCTGGGGCGGGCTCGCCTTCCAGCAGTGGGTCTACAACGGCAAGCCGTCGATCCTTATCCGCGACATGGCGAAGTACTACCGCGTGGATCCGGCGTTGCGCGTCGTCAAGCAGGCGGAGTGGAACAAGCCGACCTGGTGGCCGATGGCGCTGATCGTCGCCCTGCTGCTCGTCCTGGCCGGGGTGGCGCGGCGCGGCTATCGCGCGCGGCAGCGGGCGACGGCGCTGCCCGCCGGCGGCGCTGCGCCGCTGCCGGTCGCCGATCCGGCCTAGCCCTCCCGTGCTGAACTACTTCATCCGCCGCGTCGGCTACGGCGTGTTGATCCTGATCGGGGTCAATCTCTTCACCTTCTTCCTCTTCTTCAACGTCAACACGCCGGACGACATGGCCCGCCTGAACATCGGCGGCAAGCGCGTGACCCAGGAACAGATCGAGAAGTGGAAGGCCGAGCGTGGCTACGACCGACCGCTCTACTGGAACCCGAAGGAGGAGGGCGCGGCCAAGCTCACGCGCACGGTGCTCTGGGAACGCTCGGTCTCGCTGTTCGCGCTCGACTTCGGCCGCTCGGACTCGGGCCGCAGCGTCGACATCGGCCACGAGATCAAGACCCGGATGTGGGTCAGCCTGCAGCTCGCCGTTCCCTTGTTCATCCTGCAGGTGATCGCGAGCACGGCGTTCGCGCTGCTGCTCGTCTTCTTCCGCCATTCGAAGATCGATTTCTGGGGCGTCGTGCTGTGCGTCCTGATGCTCTCGATCTCGAGCCTGTTCTACATCATCGTCGGCCAGTTCTTCTTCTCGCGCACGCTCCACCTGGTGCCGATCTCGGGCTACGCGGGCGGCCTCGATGCGGTCAAGTTCCTGCTGATGCCGATCGGCCTCTCGCTGCTGGCCCGCCTGGGGACCGAGGCGCGGCTGTACCGGGCGATGTTCCTCGAGGAGATCGGCAAGGACTACGTGCGGACGGCGCGCGCCAAGGGCATGCCGGAGTCGATCGTCCTGTTCCGCCATGTGCTGAAGAACGCGCTGATCCCGATCATCACCAGCGCCGGCTCTTACCTGCCCTACGTGTTCCTCGGCAGCCTGGTGTTCGAGAGCTTCTTCGGCATTCCGGGGCTGGGCGCCTTCGTCATCGAGGCGATCGCGGGCCAGGACTTCGCCATCGTGCGCTCGATGGTCTTCCTCGGCGCCGTGCTCTACATCGCCAGCTACGTGCTGATCGACCTCATGTACACCTGGGCGGACCCGCGGGTCCGGCTGGCCTAGCTTTCCCGCGCGATGCCGAAGCTCGTCTTCCTCTGGACCGACGTCGTGCTCTGGGCGATGCTCGCCCTGCTTGTCTGGTACGTCTGGCGGGTGGTCTCCAACGCCAACCTGCGCGCGACCTGGGACAAGGTGCTGCGCGATCCGGCGGCGCTCAGCGCCGCGCTGGTCCTGATCGCATTTGCCGCGATCACGATGCTCGACAGCGTGCACTTCCGGCGCGCCCTGGCCAACGCGCCGACTGCCGCCGCCGGCGCGGCCACTTTCTACGCGCCGACCACCGAATCCCTGCTCGACGTGGCGCTCGCCGCCCAGATCGCGACCCGCGAGACCGGTTACTCGCGACCGCTTGCCTTCAAGGGCTTCCAGAAGGAGGCGACCGAGCGCGACGGCAAGCCGGTGCGCGACTTCCCGCGCCTGAAGTTCGGTGGCTCGCACCTCCAGGACCCTGACGCGCAGTGGGCCGGCGACGTGACGGCCAGGGTGCTCACCGGACTGGCCGGCGGCCTCGTCGTCGCTGGTCTGGGCGTGCTGCTCACCGCCTTTCTCCTCCGGCGCTCGCACGACGGCATGCGCGGCGCGTTGCGCGACATCGCTGCCGACCGCACCCACATCCCGGTGCGGGCCGCGCTGGCGACGTTCGCGGTGCTCTGCCTCGTCGCCGGGCCGATGGTCACGCTCGCCGGCCACTACCACGTGCTCGGCACCGACCGGACCGGCAACGACGTGCTCTACCAGTCGCTGAAGAGCGTGCGCACCGCCTTCGTGATCGGCACCCTGGCGACGATGGCGACCCTGCCGTTCGCGATCGTCCTCGGCGTGCTCGCCGGCTACCTCAAGGGCTGGGTCGACGAGGCGATCCAGTACGTCTACACGACCCTGACCTCGGTGCCGAACGTGCTCCTGATCGCCGCCTGCGTGCTGATGGTGCAGGTCTACCTCGACCAGCACAGCGACCTGTTCGAGACCGGCTCGGAACGCTCCGACCTGAAGATCTTCCTGCTCTGCGTGATCCTCGGCCTCACCGGCTGGGCGACGTTGTGCCGGCTGATCCGCGGCGAGACCCTGAAGCTGCGCGAGCTCGATTTCGTCCAGGCCGCGACCGCGTTCGGCGTGAGCCCGGTTCGCATCATGACGCGCCACATCGTGCCGAACGTGATGCACCTGGTGCTGATCACGACGGTGCTGAGCTTCTCCGAGCTGATCCTCTACGAAGCGGTACTGACCTACGTCGGTGTCGGCGTCGATCCGTCGATGAACAGCTTCGGCGGGATGATCAACCTGGCGCGCAACCAGATGAGCGGCGACCCGGTCGTCTGGTGGAGCTTCGTCTCGGCCTTCGTCTTCATGGTGACGCTGGTGCTGGCGGCCAACCTGTTCGCCGACGGCGTGCGTGACGCGTTCGATCCCCGCTCCCGGAGCTTCCGGCCGCGGCTGCGCCGCGCCGCGATCAGCTGATGGAGATGCTGCGTCCCGCGTCGACGACGCTGGAGATCGCCGGGCTCGAGGTCGCGCTCGACGCCGACGCCGGCATCGTCAAGG
>DATCGH010000275.1:0-8069 GCA_036509055.1 Caldimonas sp. | reverse complement strand
GTCGGCTGGAAGAAGACCTTGATGATGGTGATGCCGTTGAGCGACGTCGACTCGATGTGCTCGATGTCGCTCACCGTCGTCGTCAGGCTGCGCTCGTTCTGGGCGGCGATCCGCTGGCCCATCTCCTGCGCCGGCAGGCCGCCGTAGTTCCAGATGATCGAGATCACCGGGATGTCGATTTCCGGGAAGATGTCGGTCGCGATCTTCAGCAGGACGAAGGGCGACGCCAGGACGATCAGCATCGCCATCACGATGAACGTGTAGGGGCGCTTGAGCGCCAGCTGGACCATGGACATCGAAAAGAGCCCGGGCGGAGGCAAAACGCGCATGATATTCACCGTGCGTTTCCGATGCATTTCGCCGTCAGCGAAGTCTTACCGGGGCCGGCCGCCTTTTCCCACAGACCCGGGCGGCCGATCGCGGTAACTTTGCCGGCGTGGCGTGGCCCCGGAGCGCCACCGCTCCCGTCTTCTTCAACCCGACCGAAAGAATCACCATGACGACCATCACGACCGACACGCCGAGCGAAACCGGCTACGCGAGCGACGAGGAGCTTTCCGTGACCGCCGAACTCGAGTCCAACCGGGTGCTGCAGAAGATCCGCGACAAGACCGATGCCGTGGTCGAGCGCATCCAGCCGAAGATCGCCGCCGTTTCCGACTACGCGCGCAACGAGCCGACCAAGGCGGTGCTGATCGCCGCTGCCGCCGGCGCCGGGCTGATGGCCCTGGTGGCGCTGCTCGCCCGCGGCTCGCGGCCGTCGTCTGTCAGCACCGGCCAGCGCACCATGTCGGCGATCCGCGACGCCGCCCTCGACCTGGCCGACCGCGCCCACAGCGTCGCCAGCCAGGCGATCGGGACCGCCCACAAGCGTGCCAGCAGCGCCGTCGACACCGCCGAGCAGCAGGCGGGCGAAGCCAAGCAGCGCCTCGAGGCGATGCAGAAGCGTGCCAGCGAGGTCGCCGACAGCGTCGCCGAGACCTGGGCGAGCCTGCGCGAGCAGGCGGCGCCGGTGGTCGACAAGCTGAAGCCGCAGATCGACGCCCTCACCGCCTACGCCAAGGAAGACCCGACCCGGGCGGCGCTCGGCGCGGCCACGGCCGGGGCGGTGCTGATCGGCCTGCTCAGCCTGCTGCGCCGCTAGCAGCGACCCTTTCCCGACGCTTGCCTGCGCCAGGCCGCCCGAGGGCGGCCTGACGCATTTCGGCCGGTCGCCTTCTCGCCGACGCAATCGGTCGTCCTTTTGCGGCGCCCGACCGGACGGACGGTCCCGACGTGTTGCCTGGCGCCGCAACCCTTTACAGGCGACTTACAGGTCTTGCGCTGACCCGCTGGCACAGTTTCCCGGCTCGCGATGAGAGCGGCGGGAGGCCAAGCGTGAACAAGAAGATCTGGGCGACCATCGTCATGAGCGCCCTCGTGGTCGCCTGCGGCGGCGGCAGCAGCAGCACCGGCGGCACCGGCGGCACGGGCGGCACGGGCGGCACCGGCGGCATGGGCGGCAGCGGCGACGACGGCACGAGCTACGCCGCCGGACCGGGACCGCTCGGCGGCGCCACCCTCTACAGCGACTTTCGCAGCGGCAAGAAGCTGGTGCTGCACCAGCGAGGGATCATCGCGGTCACGCCGGCGACCCTGCGCGACCGGCTGGCGACGATGGAGGCGACCCTCACCGCCTTCGACGGCGCCTTCCTCAGCCTGCCGACGACCGGCGATCTGATCACCAAGGCGACCGCCGTTAAGGCCAGCGCCATCGCCGCCGACCTGCAGCCGCTCTACGCGCTCCGGCCGACCCGCTTCAAGTACAACTTCGCGGTCGTGACGGTCCAGCACGACCTGGACGTGTTCGACGACTGGACGGTGCCGCTCGCCAACATCGGCCTGCTCGCCAAGGTGGCCCGCGACGCCGGGCTGGTGGGCATCGTCATCGACAACGAGAGCGTGGCGGGCCTGCGCGTCGGCTACCCCGGCGACGTGAAGTTCTCGAACCGCACGCTCGAGGACTACCGCGCCCAGACGCAGCTGATCGGCCAGAAGATCATGCAGGCGATCGTCGCCCCCTTTCCGGACGCGGTGGTCGTCGTCCTGCGCGGCCCCGCCGGCGCCGAACCGGCCTCGCCCGGCACCCTGATCAACCGCGAAGCCGACTCGGCGCCCCTCCTCGGTCCGTTCTTCACCGGCTTCGTCGCCGGCAAGGTCGCGCGCTCGCTGGTCGTCGATGGCGGCACCGACTACGGCCTGCGCACGACCGAGCAGTTCAACGACGCCGCCGCCTGGCGCAAGACCGGACTGGCCTCGACCATCACCGACAGCGCCTTCCTGACCGATTCGCTGCGCGACCTCTGGCCGACCGTGGTCAACGTCTCCTTCGGCGTGCGCGAGCTCGACGGCGCCCACGGCAACCTGCTGCCCAACCAGCCGACGGTGTTCGCCAACACCCTGGTGCAGTCGCTGCGCGCCGCCGACACCTTCGTCTGGGCGTCGTTCGACCTGACCGACCTGACCAAGGCCGTGGCGACCCAGCCGTTCGTCACTGCAGCGGCGCAGGCCCGGGTGGCGGCGGCGACGCCGACCGGCACGCTGGCCTCGGCCGCGCCCGGCAGCGGCACCGGCCTGCTGGCCCAGTACTTCTCGGTGTTCGACGAGACCGAGCTGGCGCAGACCCAGATCGACCCGGTGATCGACAACGTCTGGAGCGGCACCGGTCCGCTCAACACCATCCTCGAGGGCCAGGCCGACAACTTCTCGGTCATCTGGTCGGGCTACATCGAGGCACCGGCCACGGGCACCTACACGTTCTTCGGCACCACCGACGACGGGATGCAGATCTACGTCGACGGCATGGCCGTGGTCGACGCCTTCTTCTACCAGGCGCCGACCGAGCACGCCGGCACGATCGACCTGGTGGCCGGCCAGCGCTACCGGATCAAGATCCGCAACTTCCAGGGCGGCGGCCAGGCCGAGGCGCACGTCTCGTGGCAGCCGCCGGGGGGCGCCAAGGAGCTTCTGCCGGTCGAGCGCATGTACCCGTACTGAGTGACGCCCAGCCGCCCGACGGTGGCTTTGGCGCTATAAGGTTTCCCTGCCGCGCGGCCCGGGGCGCCGCGCCGATGGAGAACCGCATGTACATCCGCAACGCCTGGTACGTCGCCTGCACGGCCGAGGAGATCGTCGCCGGCACGCTACTCGGCCGCACGATCTGCGGCGAGCGCGTGGTGCTGTTTCGCGCCGAGGGCGGGGCCGCCTCGGCACTCGAGGACTTCTGCCCGCATCGCGGCGCGCCGCTCTCGCTCGGCGCGCTGCGCGACGACGGCCGCATCGTCTGCGGCTATCACGGCCTGGTGATGGGCGGCGACGGCCGCTGCGTGAGCATGCCGGGCCAGCGCGTGCGACCGACGATCCGCGCCTACCCGGTGCTCGAGCGCCACGGCTTCGTCTGGATCTGGCCGGGCGACAAGGCGAAGGCCGACCCGGCGAAGCTGCATCCCCTGCCCTGGGCCGAGAGCCCGGAGTGGGCCTACGCCGGCGGCCTGTACCGCGTGAACTGCGACTACCGGCTGATGATCGACAACCTGATGGACCTGACGCACGAGACCTACGTGCACGCCACCAGCATCGGCCAGCCCGAGATCGAGGAGGCCGCGCCGGCGACGCGGGTCGAGGGCGACTCGGCGATCACCAGCCGCTTCATGCACGCCATTCCGGCGCCGCCGTTCTGGCGCGCGGCGCTGCGCGGCAACCACCTCGCCGACGACGTGCCGGTCGACCGCTGGCAGATCTGCCGTTTCACGCCGCCCAGCCACGTGATGATCGAAGTGGGCGTCGCCCACGCCGGCCACGGCGGCCACGACGCGCCGGCGGCGAAGAAGGTGTCGAGCATCGTCGTCGACTTCATCACCCCGGAAACCGACACCTCGATCTGGTATTTCTGGGGCATGGCGCGCAACTTCAATGTCGGCGACCCGGCGCTCACCGAGACCATCCGCAGCGGCCAGGCGGCGATCTTCGGCGAGGACGTCGCGATCCTCGAGTCGCAGCAGCGCAACCTCACCGAGCAGCCCGCCCGGCACCTGATGCGCCTGAACATCGACATGGGCGGCTTCGAGTCGCGTCGCATCCTCGAGCGGCTGGTCGCCGAGGAGCGCAACGACCTGCTCGGGAACTGACATTGCCGGAAGAAGCCGCCATGCTGATCGTCTGCCCGCACTGCCTCACGACCAACCGCGTCCCCGACGCCCGCCTGCAGGACGCGCCGACCTGCGGCAGCTGCAAGCAGGAGCTGCTCGGGGCCGCGCCGGTGGCGCTCGACGACGCCAGCTTCGACAAGGTGATCGCGAAAACCGAGCTGCCGGTCGTCGTCGACTTCTGGGCCGAATGGTGCGGGCCCTGCCACGCGATGGCGCCTCAGTTCGCGCAGGCCGCGGCGCAGCTCAAGGGCAAGGCCCTGTTCGCCAAGGTCGACAGCGACGCCAGCCCCCGCACCTCGGCGCGCTTCGCGATCCGCAGCATCCCGACCCTGCTGCTCATGAAAGGCGGCCGCGAGGCCAAGCGCCAGTCCGGCGCGACGCAGGCGTCGCAGATCGTCGCCTGGGTCGACAGCGGCGGCGGCTGAGCGGTACCGGCCCGCCCGATCAGGGCCTCACGCGCTGCCGAGCCGGAGTACGGCCGGGCCTGTCAGCACGATGCGCACCAGATCGGCCTGACGTCGGGTTCCCGTCTTCGCGGTCGCGGCCTTCAGCTGCGTTCGTACCGTGCTCATGGACACGCACCGTGCTTCGGCGTATTGCTGAAGCGACTGGCCGTGAACGAGTGCCTCGGTCAATCGCGCCTCGGCCGGCGTCATGCCGAACATGCCTTCCAACTGGCGCGCCACGGCGCCCACCACGGCGTCCGGGTCGCTGCAGAAGATGGCGGCCGCCGCACCCTCGCCGAACGGCGAGGGCTCGAGGGGCAAGGGGGTCACGATCAGATGCAGCTTGCGCCCGCTGCGGCCCGTCAGGCGGAGCGCGCCGCCGTGCGAAAGACTCCTGCCGGTCGCGGTGGCCACCGCCTCGCGGATCAGGCGCTGCAACGCTCCGGTGGCCGCCGGGCTCGAGGCCTGCAGGGTCCCCGACGATTCGAAGCGCAGCGCCGTCGTCGTGTTGACGAGCTCGTGCGCGCGTCGATTGGCGTGCATCAGCAAGCCGGAGCTCGTCAGCAGGACGATCCCCATCGGCACCCTGTCCAGCGCCGCCAGGGCGGACGCCGCCAGCGCCTTCAATCGATAGAGATTGCGGTGCAGGAGGACCGCGTTTCGCAGATGAGGCATCAACTGGCGCACCAGTCGCAACTCGGCCTCGTCGTACCTGCCGGCCCGTTCGGATCGCACGAAGCTCATCTTGACGTCGCGTTTCTCCTCTTTGACGATGGCGCTGCCCACGGCATAGAACAGATCGCACTTGCGCAGAAAGCCGTCGTACCACTCGGTGCGCTTGAGCAAGGCGTCCGGATACAGGACCGAGGAGACCGTGATCGATCCCTCGGCCAGTTGGCTCGCGTTGGGAACCCAGACGTTGCGCGCGCCGTAGTAGGCGGAAAACTCGGCCAGGGTCGTCGCGTCGAGGCCGGTGACGGTCGACAGGTTGCCGCCGTCGGTGTCGAAGCTGTACCGAGCGGTTCCGAAGTCGTGCAACCAGAGCATGCCGATGCCCGCGTTCAGCGACGAGGCGAGACGCTCCATGAACGCGGGCCAGCGTGAGCTGTCCAGCGCGGCATCGTAGATGTGGCTGACCAGGGCGGCAGGATCGCTCACGCTGCGGCTGCTGCTTGTGCGGGCATGCTCATTCGGCGTCATCTGTTTGGGCGATGCCCAAACATTTGCGCTGCCGCAAAGTGACCGGGCCAGAACCTGACTGGCAGTTTCCTCGACGCACAGCGGCAACGAGAGCCGCCTGTCCTGTCGCGCACGGCAACCTTGGGGCGCGTTAACCCCTACCAACGCATACGGGACGGTGACATGAACCTTCGGACGATTCTCTCGATTCGCGGGGCTTCGGCCGCTGCGACTGGTGCTGCCTTGGCGTTGGCAGGGTGCGGTGGCGGGGGATCGGGCGCGCCGGCGGCCCCGTCGTCGGTGACCATCGCCGGCACCGCCGCCAAGGGCGCGGCGCTGCCAGGGGCCACGGTCAGCATCAAGTGCGCTGCCGGCACCGGCACCGCCACGACCGCCGCCGACGGCAAATACACGGTCACGATCACCGGCGCCAGCTTGCCCTGCGCGCTCAGGGTCGTCGGCACCGACGGCAGCGTCTTCCACTCGGTGGTGGCCGGTACCGGCACCACCGGCACCTTTGTCGCCAACATCACGCCGCTGACCGAGCTCCTGGTGGCCACGGCGACCGGCACCTCGCCCGGCACCTTCTTCGACGGCGTCGGCAGCGCCACGGTCCTGAGCACCGCTTCGCTGACCCAGGCGATCGACTACCTGAAGGCCGCCGTCGCGAGCGTGACCGACCTGACCGGCTCGAACCCGGTGACCGACGCGCTGGTGGCAGGCAACGCGCTCGACCAGAAGATCGATGCGGTGGTGGCATCGTTCGCGACGGCAGGCGTCACGCTGGCGCAGGTCTCGGCGGCATTCGTGGCCAACCCGACCGGTCCGACCGTGGTCACCGCGGCACTGGCACCGGTGGCGAGCAGCTGCGCCTGGCTGAAGAGCGGCAAGTACCGGATGATCAGCCCTCAGGACACGGACCCGAAGTGGCGGGCCCACGTGCTCCAGGTCAATGCCACGGGGCTGACCATCACGGACCAGGACGGCGTGACCGAGCCCGTGACCGCGGACGGCGAGTGTCAGTTCAGTGTCGACGAGAGCGATGCGATCCACAAGGTGATGGTGTCTTCGGGCGGCATCCTGGTGGTTCACTCGCAGTCGAAGACCGTCGCCACCGATCGCTGGCTCACGATCGGCCTGCCCGAGCAGACCCTGCCGGTCGCGGAGTTCGCCGGCACCTGGAACGTCGCCTCCTGGGATCCGCACAGCGGGATCGCCACACCGGGCTACGTTCCCCAGAGCCAGGAAGTCACGCTCGATGCGACCGGCCAGATCACGGCGGTCTCGGAGTGTCTCGGCCTGACCGCCTGTGCGGCGGCTACCGGCCCGTTTCCCAAATTCACCGCCAACGCCGCCTCCGGCGGCTTCGACATGATCGAAAACGGGTCGAACAACGCCCGCGTGTTCATGTTCAAGACCGTGTCCGGCAAGGCCGCGGTGGTGTTCCTGGACAACGCGGGCCAGGTCTTCATCGCCACCCGCAAGGCGTCGCTGGGCGCGGTGCCGGTGGTGGGCACGGTGTCGAACTTCCGCCAGGTGATCTGGAACGGCAACGGCACGATCGCCGCCCTGAACGAGGACACCACGACAGTCACGGGCACCGACACCACGGCCAAGACGTCGACGCGCCTGCTGGCCTCCACCAACCGCGTCGACATGCTGACCTACGACGCGCCACGCGACGGTCTGCGCTACCGTGCGCCCAACAGTTGCACCATCAACGGCGCGGCCAACAACTGTTCCGAGATCGTCCAGTTGCCGCTGCAAGGCATGGGCATCACGCTGACGATGAGCGTCGGCAACAACCCGGCGACGGCGTTCTTCCAGGTCACGGTCGGCAAGCCCTGAGCCGCCCGCCGCGCGCCTGGGTCGGCGGCGCCTGAAGGCGTCGCCGCGCGGCTCTGGCAGCATCGCGGCATGGCCAAGCTGCATCCCGAGGAAATCGAACAGTACCGCGCCGAAGGCTGGGTGGTCCCGCGCTTTCGCCTGCCCGAGGCCCGAGTCGCGGCAATGGCCGAGGCGCTCGCCACGCTGCTGCGCGAGAACCCCGGCGTGCGACCCGAAAAGCTCGTCTCGGCGCACGTCGAGGGCGACAACGGCGAAGGCGTGCGCGGCAGCCGCGCCTTCCTCGATCTGGCGCGCGATCCGGAAATCGTCGAGCTGGTGAGCGGCGTGCTCGGCGAGGACCTCATCCTCTGGGGCTGCCACGTGTTCTGCAAGCCGGCCGCCGAGGGCTACGAGACGCCCTGGCACCAGG
>DATCGH010000274.1:0-2070 GCA_036509055.1 Caldimonas sp. | reverse complement strand
GGTGCCCTCGCCGCTCTGCGGGCTCGGCGTGCCGTCACCCGGCAAGGTGTCGACGAAGGACTGGGGCGCCATGCCTTCGGCGCCGACCGGCGTCTCGACGGCTTCGCCGTTCGGCGCCGGACGATCGCCGGGGCCGCGACGGTCGTCGCCGCGCCCTTCCTGGCGCGGCTCTCCTCGCGCGCCGCCACGCTCGCCACGCTCACCCCGCTCACCGCGTCCAGCACGAGGCTCGCGGCCTTCGCGGGGCTCGCGGCCTTCACGCGGCTCGCGGGCTTCGCGCGGCTCGCGAGCTTCGCGGGCCTCGCGACCTTCGCCACGAGCGCCTTCCGCCGACTCGCTGCGTACCGCGTCGCCGCCGCGTTCGCCGCGGCGGCCACGACCCTGGGCTTCGCCGCCGGCGCCTTCGGGCCGCTCGGCCGAGCGCTCGCCGCGCCGTCCGCCGCGTCCGCCGCGTCCGCCGCGATCACCGCGATCACCGCGGTCACCACGCTCTCCGCGTTCGCCGCCGCGACCGTCGCGCTCGCGCTTCGGCGTCTCGCCGGCCGCCGGTGCCGGCAGCGCCGGCCGTGCCGTCGGGGCCGCGGGCTCGGCGCCCGAGAAGATGCTCTTGACCCAGGCGAAGAAGCCGCGGCCCGCGGGCGCGGGCGCTGCCGCCGGCACGACGACAGGAGCGGCGACCGGCGCCGGTTTCGGCTCGGGCCGCGGCGCGGCCACCGGCGCCGGCGTCTCCGGCAGGATGCCCTTGATCACCGGCTCCTGCTTCGCCTTGCCCTTCTCGCGCCGGGTGATGCCGACTTCCTCTTCGGGCTCGTCGATCATCGTGTAGCTGGCCTGCAGGTTCTCCAGGCGCGGATCGTCGTGGCGCAGCCGCTCGAGCCGGTAGTTCGGCGTCTCGAGCGCCTTGTTCGGCACCAGCAGCACGGTGACGCGCTGCTTCAGCTCGATCTTGGTGATCTCGGTGCGCTTCTCGTTGAGCAGGAACGAAGTCACCTCCACCGGCACCTGCACGTGCACGGCGGCGGTGTTGTCCTTCATCGACTCTTCCTGGACCATGCGCAGGATCTGCAGCGCGCTGGACTCGGTGTCGCGGATGTGGCCGGTGCCGTTGCAGCGCGGGCAGGTGATGTGGCTGCCTTCGGAGAGGGCGGGGCGCAGGCGCTGCCGGCTCATCTCCAGCAGGCCGAACTTCGAGATCGACGAGAACTGCACCCGCGCCCGGTCTGAGCGGAGCGCGTCGCGCAGCCGCGTCTCGACCTCGCGCCGGTTCTTCGACTCTTCCATGTCGATGAAGTCGACGACGATCAGGCCGCCCAGGTCGCGCAGCCGCATCTGCCGCGCGATCTCGTCGGCCGCTTCGAGGTTGGTGCGGGTCGCGGTCTCCTCGATGTCGCTGCCGCGGGTGGCCCGGGCCGAGTTCACGTCGACCGACACCAGCGCCTCGGTGTGGTCGATGACGATCGCGCCGCCCGAGGGCAGGTTCACCGTGCGCGAGAACGCGGTCTCGATCTGGTGCTCGATCTGGAAGCGCGAGAACAGGGCGGCGTCGTCCTTGTAGCGCTTGACCTTGTGCGCCGTCTCCGGCATCACGTGGGTCATGAACTGCTGCGCCTGGTCGTAGATGTCGTCGGTGTCGATCAGGATCTCGCCGACGTCGGCGGTGAAATAGTCGCGGATCGCGCGGATGACGAGCGACGACTCCTGGTAGATCAGGAACGCGCCCTTGCCCGCCTTGGCCGCGCCGTCGATGGCGGTCCAGAGCTTGAGCATGTAGTTCAGGTCCCACTGCAGCTCGGGCGCGGTGCGGCCGATGCCGGCGGTGCGGGCGATCAGGCTCATGCCCTTGGGGTACTCGAGCTGGTCGAGGTTTTCCTTCAGCTCTTCCCGGTCTTCGCCCTCGATCCGTCGGGAGACGCCGCCGCCGCGCGGGTTGTTCGGCATCAGCACCAGGTAGCGTCCGGCGAGCGAGACGAAGGTGGTGAGGGCGGCGCCCTTGTTGCCGCGCTCTTCCTTCTCGACCTGCACCAGCAGCTGGTCGCCTTCCTTGATCGCGTCCTGGATGCGCGCGGTGCG
>DATCGH010000273.1:0-4062 GCA_036509055.1 Caldimonas sp. | reverse complement strand
TTGGCCAGCGGCGGCGCCTTGCCGAGCTGGATCTGTTCCCAGAGGCCGCGGCTGACCACCGGCGTCAAGGTCTCGTCGAACATGTGCACGCCGCCGGCCGGCACCTGGGCCGGGTTGAGATAGCGCAGGGCGAGGTCGAGCTCCGGATCGTCGAGATCGGCGATCGCGTCGTGGGCCGAAACGCGGATGTCGATGTCCGGATGCTCGCGCTGGAACGCCTCGATCCGCGGCAGCAGCCAGAGTGAGCCGAATGAGGCGAAGGTGGCGACGCTGACCCGGCGGCGGCTGCGCGAGCGGCGGATCTGCAGGACGCTGCTGTCGAGCTTGGCGAGCCAGGGCTCGACCGCGCGCAGCAGCGTCTGGCCGTCGGGCGCGATCTGCACCGAGCGCGTGCCACGGACGAACAGGGTCGCCCCGAGCTCGTCTTCGAGGCCCTTGATCTGCCGGCTGATCGCCGACTGCGTGAGGTGCAGCTCGTCGGCGGCGGCGCCGAAGCTGAGCAGCCGGGCGACCGCCTCGAAGGCCCGCAGGTTGGTCAGGGAGAGGGGACGACGGGAATTCATATTCATGCGCCTTGAGCATCAATCGATGCTCGAGGTTTCATTGGATTTCCCCTGTAGTAGAGACGATCATGACGGCGTCGTCAATGCAGAGGTGGTCATGATGAATACGCAACAGTACTCCGCCACGTTCCTCGGCGCCATCGATGCCGAGGCGGTGCGTGCCTTGCCGGCCGGCCATGTTGTCGCCCTCGGCAACGGCGGCGGCCAGGTGTCGATCCTTTCGGGCCAGGTCTGGCTCACCAGCGGCGGCGACCCGAGCGACCACGTGCTCGGTGCCGGCGAATCGTTCGAAGTCCGCGACTCGGGACCGACCCTGGTCGAGACCTGGGGCCGCGGCGGCGACCCGGCGGTGATCGCCTGGAAGCCACGCTCCTTCGGCGAGCGGCTGCGCGATCGATTCGTGCACGCCTCCGGCCGCGCCTGGGACCTGGTGAACCCGTCGCGGCGGATGGGCGTGGGCACGGTGGCGGCGGTGGCGGCGCTGGCAGTCGCGAGCGCGCTCTTCGGCTCGCTCTCGGAGTCGCGCGTGCATGCCATGACGGCGCCGGCTGTCTCCTCGGAGGTCTTGCACAATGCGGATCGCGGCGCCGCCGGTGCGGCGACCCGAGGAGCCCTGGCCGATGGCAGCGACACCGGATACCGAGCGTCAGGCGTTGCGCGCCAAGCTCATCGCCGCGCGCCAGGCGCTGCCTGACCGGCTAGAGCGCGCCGTCGAGCTGCAGAACGTGCTGCGCGTCTGGCTGGTCCGCCGGCGCGAGAAGTCGATCGGCGCCTACTGGCCGATCAAGGGCGAGTTCGATCCGCTGCCCGCGCTCTACCGCTGGACGGAGGGCGCGGGCGACGGCGACATGCGGCGCATCGGCCTGCCGGTGGCCGATCGCGAGACCGGCTTGCTGCGCTTTCGCGTCTGGTATCCGGGCTGCGAGATGGAGCTCGACGCCTACGACATTCCCAAGCCGAAGGACACCGACGAGTTCTCGCCGCAGATGCTGGTCGTGCCCTGCCTCGGCTTCGGCCCTGGCGGCGTCCGCCTCGGCTACGGCGGGGGCTTCTTCGACCGGACGTTGAATGCGCTGAAGCCGCGGCCCTTCACGGTCGGCGTCAGCTATACCCACGGCTTCCTGCCGTTCCTCCGGGCGACCGAGGTGGATCGGCCGCTCGATGCACTGCTCACCGAAGACGGCGTGATGTACGAGCAAGGGTGAGTTTAGGCAGTCGGTCGCGTTGGTTTTCCGCCAGCCGCGGGCATCGGGCGGCCGACTCCGCTCATGTCCCCCGATCCCACCCGCCTAGCCCGCCAGCCGCCGACAGAGCTCCACCGTTAACCCCGACTGGTTGAGCGTGTAGAAGTGGAGACCGGGCGCGCCGCCTTCGACCAGGCGGCGGCAGAGGCGCTCGACGACATCGAGGCCGAAGGCGCGGATCGATGCCGCGTCGTCGAGGAAGCCTTCCATCTTCAGCGCCACCCAGCGCGGGATCTCGATGCCGTCGCGGGCGGCGAACTGGGCGATCTTGGAGAAGTTGTGAAAGGGCATGATGCCCGGGACGATCGGCACCTCCACGCCGAGCGCCCGGACTTCGTCGACGAAGTGGAAGTAGGCGTCGGGGTTGAAGAAGAACTGGGTGATCGCCGAGTCGGCACCCGCCTTCACCTTGGCGGCAAAGTGCTGCAGGTCGCGCTTTGCATAGCGTTCCTGCGGGTGGTACTCGGGATAGGCCGCGACCTCGATGTGCCAGTCGCGCCCCTCCTTCTCGCGGATGAAGGCGATCAGCTCGCTGGCGTAGCGGAACTCCCCCGCGGTGGCGGTGCCGCTCGGCAGGTCACCGCGCAGGGCGACCAGGCGGCGGATCTGCTGCGCCCGGTAGGTGCCGAGGATCTCGGCAATGCTTTCGCGGGTCGAGCCAACGCAGGAGAGATGCGGCGCGGCGGCATGACCGAGGGCGGCGATGTCGGCGACGGTGGCGAGCGTCTTGTCGCGGGTGGCGCCGCCGGCGCCGTAGGTGACGCTGAAGAACTCGGGCTGCGCCGCGGCGAGCTCGGCCACCACGGTCTTCAGCTTCTCGCTGCCGACCGGCGTGTTCGGCGGGAAGAACTCGAAGCTCACCGGAACCGGCATTTGCAGCGTCGTCGTCATGGGGTCGTCTCGGGTTGGCCGGCACGCACGGCATGGAGAAAGAACTCGCGCGCGCCTTCGCCACCGGGCGTGGCGCTGTTGAACCAGTCGAGCACGCGGAGGCCGTTCGTCGCGCAGGCCTTGCGCAGGCGCTTCTCGGCATGGCCGTAGGCCGCCGCCGTCTTGACCTGGCCGCCACTGCCGATGTCGACCGGCTGCAGCTCGAACTGCGGCTTGACGAGCAGGAGCAGATGGCCGTCGCCGAGCAGCGGCACGAGCGCCGGCAACACCAGCGTTAGCGAGATGAAGGAGAGGTCGCCGACGATCAGGTCGAAGCGCGCGAACGGCAGCCGCGCCGCTTCGAGATGGCGGGCGTTGACGCCTTCGAGCGCCGTGACGCGCGGATCGACGGCGAGGCGGGGGTGCACCTGGCCGTGGCCGACGTCGACGCCGACGACATGCTTGGCGCCGCGCTGCAGCAGCGCGTCGGTGAAGCCGCCGGTGCTCTGGCCGAGGTCGAGGCAGGTCATGCCGGCGACCTCGAGGCCGAGCCGCGCCAACGCGCCGTCGAGCTTCAGGCCGCCGCGCGACACGAAGCGGAGCTCCGCGTCGTCGGTGATCTCGAGTTGTGCCTCGCTGGGAAGATCTTCGCCCGCCTTGCTGGGCACGCGCCAGCCGGTCGCCGAAAGCCAGCGCACGGCACCGGTCGCGATCAACCGCTGGGCGGCGGATCGCGTCGGCGCCAGGCCCTGACTGACAAGCAACTGATCAACGCGCATCGAGGGAACCAAGCTGCTCGCCTGCGGACGGGTTCCCGGCCGCAGGCGAGGCGCCCCTTGGGGGCAGGAGCGAAGGGACGGGGAGCTCAATACCTGTAGGTGTCGGGCTTGTACGGCCCTTCCTTCTTGACGCCGATGTAGGCCGCCTGCTCGTCGGTCAGCTCGGTCAGCATCGCGCCCACCTTCTTCAGGTGCAGCCGTGCGACCTTCTCGTCGAGATGCTTGGGCAGCACGTAGACCTTGCCGACCTGGTAGGCGTCGCTGCGGGTGAAGAGCTCGATCTGGGCAATCGTCTGGTTGGCGAAGCTCGAGCTCATCACGAAACTCGGGTGGCCGGTGCCGCAGCCGAGGTTCACGAGGCGCCCCTTGGCGAGCAGGATGATCTTCTTGCCGTCCGGGAAGATCACGTGGTCGACCTGCGGCTTGATCTCTTCCCACTTGCAGTGCTTCTCGAGCGCGGCGATATCGATCTCGTTGTCGAAGTGGCCGATGTTGCAGACGATCGCCTGGTCCTTCATCGCCTTCATGTGCTCTTCGCGGATCACGCCCTTGTTGCCGGTGGTGGTGACGAAGATGTCGGCCTTGTCGGCGGCGTACTCCATGGTC
>DATCGH010000272.1:0-4073 GCA_036509055.1 Caldimonas sp. | reverse complement strand
GCGCCCTCGTGCCGCCGGCCGGGCGATGCCTGACGCCACGACGCCCGGACTCGAGCGCTTCGTCGAAGCGCACGCGTCCGTCTATGCGGCGGTGCTGCGCGAGCTCGGCGCCGGCCTGAAGACCAGTCACTGGATGTGGTTCGTCTTTCCGCAGCTGAAGTCGCTCGGCCGGAGCAGCACCGCCCGCTTCTACGGCCTCGAGGACCGCGCCGAGGCGGCGGCGTACTGGCGGCATCCGCTGCTCGGCCCGCGTCTCGTGGAATGCACCCGGCTCGTGCTGGCGACGAGCGGCCGGTCGGCGCACGCCATCTTCGGCTCGCCCGACGACCTGAAGCTCTGCTCGTGCATGACGCTGTTCGACGCCGTCGCGCCGGAGGAGCCGGCGTTTCGTTCGGTGCTGGACCGCTTCTACGCCGGCGTGGCCGACGCGGCCACGCTCGACCTGCTGCGCTGAAGCGCGGCCGAACCCCGCCGGATCAGTCCGCCCGGTTGCCGCCGGCGCTCAGCTCGGCCCAGTCGAGCTCCTGCACCAGCACGCGGTAGGCGTCGTCGCCGATGACCTCGTCGCGGCGCAGCTCGATCGCGCGTTGCCGGGCGACGGCGATCGCCCGGCGTCGCAGCGGCCCGCCGGGGACCTCGTCGAGCGGCATGTCCTGGGCCTGGTCGGCGTTCAGGTCGATGACCGCGCCGTACTCCTTGCGCAGCAGCTTGCCGGCGAGCGTCTCGTCGTCCTTGATCGCGTCGAGCAGCGCCTGGTAGGCCTGGGTGCGGCCGAGCCGGACTTCGCGGCCGACGGGATCGTCGTCGGTCAGGCCCATCCAGCGGATCAGCGGCTTCATGGTCAGCCCCTGCAGCACCAGCGTGCCGAGCACGACCGCGAAGGCCGAGAGCAGGATCAGGTCGCGGTAGGGGAAGGGCGAACCGTCCGGCAGCGTCTCGGGGATGGCGAACGCCGCGGCCAGCGTGACGATGCCGCGCATGCCCGCCCACGAGACGACGATGCCGCCGCGCACTGTCGGCTTCGGCCGCGGCTTCTCGCCGGGGCGGTCGCGGCGGTAGCGGCGCAGCGCGCCGTAGCCCATCACCCACGCGAAGCGCGCCGCGATCGTCACCAAGAGCACGACCGCCGCGGTGACGATCGCGTCGCTGCGTGCGCCGCCGGCCTCGAGCCGCTCCCAGATCGGCTGAAGCTGCATGCCGATCAGCACGAATGCGAAGGCGTTCAGGACGAAAACCACGGTCTCCCACACGGCGAAGATCGGCACGCGCATGCGCGCCGGCATCTCCGGGCCGCCATGCCGGGCGATCGTCATCGCGAACGCCACCAGCGTCAGGATGCCCGAGAGGCCGAGCGCTTCGGCCGCGATCCAGACGCCGAAGGCAGTGGCGAACTGGACGATCACGGTGATCGGCACGTCGTGCAGCTGCCGGCTCAGGGCACCCAGCAGGAATCCGCAGGCGATGCCGGCGGCGAGACTGCCGAAGACGGTCAGCAGGAACACCGGCGCGAAGCTGGCGAAGCCGAGCGGCCCGGCGATCGCCGTCATGATCGCCAGCCGGTAGATGAGCAGGGCGCTGGCGTCGTTCAGCAGGCTCTCGCCCTCCAGGATCTTCAGCAGCCGGTGCGGCAGCTTCACCTGGCGCATCACCGCGGTGGCCGCCGCCGCGTCGGGCGGCGCGACGATCGCCCCGAGGGCGATGGCGATGGCCCAGGGCATGTCCGGCACCAGCCAGCGGACGGCGAGCGCGACCGCCAGCACCGTGGTGCCGACCGCGGCGATTACCAGCCCGGCGACCGGCCGCCAGTTGAACCGCAGGTCGCGCAGCGAGGTGTCGTAGGCCGCGTCCACCAGCACCGGCGCGACGAAGAGGGTGAGCGCCAGGTGCGGGTCGAGCGTCCAGTTCGGGCTCGCCGGCACGAAGGCGAGCAGGGCGCCGCCGATCGCGAGGAAGGTGGGATAGGGCGCGCCGACCCGGCGCGCGAGCGCGGCGAGCACCGCCGCGCCGAGCAGCAGCAGGATGATCCATTCGAAGGTGGCCATGGTCGCGGTGTCTGCGCGGCATCGGCGGCCAGGGTCAGCGCAGCGGCTTCGTCAGGTACACGCCCTCGCGTCCGACGATCGCCTTCCTTGCCGGCATGAAGATCGTGCAGTCGTCGCAGAGGGCGCGGATCTCGACCGGCCCGTCGGTGGCGATCAGCTCGCCCTCGGCGAAGGTCTCGAAGCCGATCAGCGGCCGGACGAAGGCAAAGCTCTCGTGCTGGACCACGTGGGTGCGCAGCAGCTCGAAGCGGCGCGGCGGCACGGCGGGCGGCCGCACTTCGCGGTCGATCAGGCCGTAGTGGCCGAGGAAATCCAGCGCCACCTCGACCGCGAGATCCGAGGTCGACTGCTTGAAGTGCTGACCGCACTCGACCACCAGCGCCGCGCCCGGCGCTTCGGCGCCGGCATGGGCGCCATGCTGGATCAGCGGCGTGCCCGAGCCGAGGCCGGCCGGCATCACCAGGTGCACGGCCGGCCGCGGCAGCGCGCCGGCGACGGCGGCATTGCGGGCGAACGCCGGATAGACCCAGAACGGCACCACGTCCTGGCTGGTCGAGTGGATGTCGAGGATGTGCTCGGCCTCGGCCACCGCCGGGCGCATCTCGCGGGCCCGGCGCAGCTCGACGCTGTCGTCCTCGCCCTCGAGCCAGGCCTTCGACCAGATGCGGTTGAGGTTGTGCGTGATCTGCCGGCTCTCGAACGGCGCCGTCGGATCGAAGCTCTGGTAGGCGGCGATATTGGCGAAGCTCAGGGTCAGGGTGCCGACCTTTGGCCGCACGCCGCGGTCGAGCAGGTGGCACACCGCGACCATGCCGCAGAACTCGTTGCCGTGGGTCAGGCCGTTGATCATCACGTGCGGACCGGGCCTGCCCGACTCGAAGCGGTGCACGTAGTCGATGCCGGTGTTGCCGGCGCGATACGCCGAGAGGTCGCGCGGCGTGACCTCGATGACGGGAAGCGGTGCGTTCATGCCCGCGATTGTGAGCGGGCCGCGGTCCCTCAGCGCCGGTGCCCGACCTCGAGGTCGTTGCGGCCGCTGCGGTCGCGGCCGCGCACCAGCCAGAGCGGCCGGTTGGCGAAGTCGACGGCGATGCCGGTCTTGCCTTGGGCGGGCCGCAGGTCGCGCTCGAAGACCGAGGTCGTCGGCATGTAGCGCAGCGCCACGCCGGTGCGGCGCCGGCTCGAGCGGTTCGCGTTCGCGCCGTGGATCATGTAGACGTCGTGCAGCGACATCTGTCCGGGCTCCAGCTCGATGTCGACCGCGCTCGCCTCGTCGAAGCTGCCGGCCGCGAGGCGCTGGTTCAGCGTCAGGTCGCTGCGGTCCTCGTGCAGGTGTTCGTGCAGCTGTTTGGCGGAGTGCGAGCCCGGGATGACGCGCAGGCAGCCGTTCTCCCGGGTCGACGCCTCGAGCGCGACCCACACGGTGCAGTTGGCGAGCGGGCGGATCGGCCAGTAGTGGCCGTCCTGGTGCCAGGGCGTCTCGTAGCCCTCGGCGGCCGGCTTGCAGAACACGTGGCAGCCCCAGAGGATGAGGTCCTCGCCGAGCACGCCGCTCACCAGCTCGACGATCTCCGGATCGCGCGCCAGATCGAGAAAGGCGCGGCTGCCGCGCACGCCTTCGCCGTTGTCGCCCTCGACGTGCGCGGAGACGAGCTTTTCGGGCCGCACGCCGGGGTTCTCGCGCAGCAGCGTGGCGAGCGCCTCGGCCATCGCCGCGACTCGGGCCTCGGGCAGGCGAAAGCGCGGGACCACCCAGCCTTCGGCGCGGTACTGTTCGATTTCCTCAGGATGCAGCTTGGCCATGCCGCGATGCTGCCAGAGCCGCGCGGCGGCGCCTTCAGGCGCCGCCGACCCAGGCGCGTGGCGGGCGGCTCAGGGCTTGCCGACCGTGACCTGGAAGAACGCCGTCGCCGGGTTGCTGCCGACGCTCATCGTCAGCGTGATGCCCATGCCTTGCAGCGGCAACTGGACGATCTCGGAGCAGTTGTTGGCCGCGCCGTTGATGGTGCAACTGTTGGGCGCACGGTAGCG
>DATCGH010000271.1:0-2036 GCA_036509055.1 Caldimonas sp. | reverse complement strand
CGGCAGGCCGCGCCGCCGCGCCGCCAGGTCGTGCAGGGCGATGTCGACGCCGGCGATCGCCTGGGCGATCGGCCCCGGCTCGCCGGACTGGATCGCGAGCACCGCGGTCCTCGCCGTCATCTCCGCATACGCGGCCTCGGCCGAGGCGAACGCGCGGCCGACGAGCAGCCGCGCGAGCACGCTCTCGATCAAGGCGGCGCGGTGCTCGGCGCCGCACGAGGGGAAATTGCACCAGGCTTCGCCCCAGCCGTGCGCGCCCTCAGCATCCTCCACCCGCACGAGCACCGCGGGACGATCGTGCATCGTGCCGAACGAGGTGCGCACCGGCTCCTTCACCGGCCAGCGCAGGACGTGCGCTTCGAGCCGCGCGAGCGCGGGCGGCGGCGCGGGACTTTCCCGGTTGTCTCTGCTCATCGCGCTCGGTATAAAGGGATGGTCCATGGTACGTTTGCTCTTTTGAAGCCGCAAGCCCGCAATCCCGCGACGCGAATCGCGTTGCTCGCCGCGCCGTGGCTGGCGCTGCTCGTGCTCTGGTACGGCGTGCGCATCAGCGGCCTCATCAACCCCTCGCTGGTGCCGGCGCCGCATGCCGTCTTCCTCAAGTTCATCGCTCTGGCGCAGGACCGGCTGGCGCTCGACATCTGGATGTCGACGCGGCGTGTCGTCGTCGGCGTCTTTCTCGGCGTGCTGGCGGCGGTGCCGGTGGGCTTCGCCATTGGCTGGTACCGCGGCGTGCACACCTTCCTCGACCCGCTGATCAACTTCTTCCGCGCCCTGCCGCCGATCGCCCTGATCCCGCTGGTGATCGTCTACTTCGGCATCGGCGAGGCGGCGAAGACGGCGATCCTCTTCTACGCCTCGTTCTTCGCCGGCGTCATCGTCATGGTCGAGGGCATCGGCCAGATCAGCCCGATCTACGTCAAGGTGTCGCGCACCCTCGGCGCCAACGATGCCGAGATCTTCGCCAAGGTGATCGTGCCGCTCGCCGTGCCGCACATCCTGACCGCGGTGCGGGTGGCGCTCGGCGTGGCGTGGGCGACGTTGGTGGCCTCGGAGCTGATCGCGGCGCAGCAAGGCCTGGGTGCCCTGATCCAGAACGCGTCGTCGTTCTTCCAGCTCGACATCATCTACGTCGGCATCATCTGCATCGGCCTGATCGCCCTGGCGATGGACCTGGCGCTGCGCGCTGCGACCCGCCGGCTGGTGGCCTGGCAGGACCGGATTGCATGAGCCGCCGCGCCGTTCCCCAGGCGAATGCCGCAGCGCGCAGCGCGCAGGCTTGTCTATGAGCTCCGGGGACTTGTGGATGACTCCCGTTCCCGCGCTCGACACCCAGCCGATGGTGGCGCTGCCGAGCTTTCCGGTGCGGCTGCGCTTCGAGAACGTCCACGTCGACTTTCCGACCGCCAACGGGCCGATGCGCGTGGTCGACGGCATCGATCTCGACATCCGCCAGGGCGAGTTCGTCTCGATCATCGGCCCCTCGGGCTGCGGCAAGACGACGCTGCTCAACATCGTCGGCGGCTTCGTCAAGCCGACCCGCGGCCGGGTGCTGCTCGACGACGTGCCGATCGAAGGCCCGGGGCCGGACCGCGGCGTCATCTTCCAGGAGTACGGAATCTTTCCCTGGCTTACGGTGCGCGGCAACATCGAGTTCGGCCTGCGCCTCGCTGCGGCCCGGGTCTCGGGCGCGCAGCGCACCGAGATCGTCGACCGCTACATGGCGCTGATGGGCCTCGCCGACTTCGCCGACCACCATCCCAAGCATCTCTCCGGCGGCATGCGCCAGCGCCTGGCGCTGGCCCGCGCCTACGCGGTGAAGCCCGAGTTCCTGCTGATGGACGAGCCGTTCGGCGCCCTCGACGCACAAACGCGTACCGCGATGCAGGACCTGCTGCTGCAGGTGCTCGCGACCGAAGGCAAGACGGTGATGCTGATCACCCACTCGGTCGACGAGGCGATCTATCTCTCCTCGCGGATCGTGGTCGTGACGGCGCGGCCGGCGCGGGTGCGCACGGTCATCGACGTGCCCTTCG
>DATCGH010000270.1:0-5825 GCA_036509055.1 Caldimonas sp. | reverse complement strand
CCTCGGCGACATCTACGACACGATGCAGGTCAACCTCGGCTCGCTCTACGTCAACGACTTCACCAAGTTCGGCAAGACCTACCAGGTGATCGTCCAGGCCGACGCGCCGTTCCGCGCCGACGCGCAGGCGATCGGCGCGCTGAAGACGCGCAACGCCGCCGGCGAGATGGTGCCGCTGTCGGCGCTGATGACGGTCGAGCCGACCTTCGGCCCGACCCGGGTGACCCGCTACAACGGCTACCCCTCCGCCGACCTCAACGGCGCGCCGAAGCCCGGCTTCTCGTCGGGCCAGGCCGAGGAAGAGATCGAGGCGCTGCTGAAGAAGACCCTGCCGCGCGGCATGGGCTACGAGTGGACCGAGCTCACCTACCAGGACCGGTTGACGCGCAACGTCGGCCTGCCCGGCACGAGCGTCCAGATCCCGGTGATCGCCGCGGTGATGATGATCGCGGTGCTGCTCGTGATCCTGGTGCTGGCGGCGCAGTACGAGAGCTGGAGCCTGCCGATGGCGATCGTCCTGATCGTGCCGATGTGCGTGCTGGCGGCGCTGCTCGGCGTCTGGATCTCGCACTTCCCGCCGTTCGCGCAGCCCGGGGACTTGAACATCTTCACCCAGGTGGCGCTGGTGGTGCTGGTCGGCTTGGCTTGCAAGAACGCGATCCTGATCGTCGAGTTCGCCAAGGAGCTCGAGGAGCGCGGCGAGGCGCTGCTCGATGCCGTGATCAAGGCCTGCCGGATGCGCCTCCGGCCGATCCTGATGACCTCGATCGCCTTCTGCGCCGGCGTCCTGCCGCTGATCTTCGGCAGCGGCGCGGGCAGCGAGATGCGCCGGGCGATGGGCATCGCCGTCTTCTCCGGCATGCTCGGCGTGACCCTGTTCGGCATCTTCCTGACGCCGGTGTTCTACGTGCTGCTGCGCGGCCGGCGGGCGCTGCACCGGCCGGTGCCGGCCGCCGCCGCGGAGGCCGCGCCGCCCCTGGCCGGAACGGTGCCCCTGGCCGCGGCGCCGCAGGGAGACAGCCATGCGTGAGCCTCGCCAGCATTCCGGCGCGCGCCTCGGGGCTGCAGCGATGGCGGTCCTCACGGTCGCCGCCTGCACCGTCGGGCCGAACTACCAGGCGCCGGCGATGCCGCTCGATCCAGGCTTCGTCAACGCCGCCGCCGGCAACGCCCAGGCGCCGGCCGCCGACATCGTCAACTTCTGGCTCGGCTTCGGCGATCCGCGGCTGTCGCTGCTGGTCGAGCGGGCGCTCGCCGCCAACGGCGACGTCCGCATCGCCTCGGCGCGGCTGCAGGAGGCGCGGGCGACGCTGCAGGGCGCCGACGCCGAGCTGCTGCCCGAGATCGGTGTCGCCGCCGCCGCGACCCGGTCGCTCACGCCCGAGTTCCAGCTGCCCGGCCTGTCGCGCAGCCAGCGCACCGGCAGCACCTTCACCGCCGGCTTCACCGCCAACTGGGAGCTCGACTTCTTCGGCCGCAACCGCCGCCTCAGCGAATCGGCCGCGGCCCAGGTCGATGCTTCCGTGGCCGACGTGCACGCGGCGCAGACGGCGGTCGCGGCCGAGGTCGCGCGCAACTACCTCGAGCTGCGCGGCCTGCAGCAGCGCTTCGAGGTGGCCCGGGAATCGCTCGTCAACCAGCGCGACACGCTGCGCCTGACCACGGCCCGCCTGGACGCCGGCCGCGGCACGCGGCTCGACGTCGTGCGGGCGCAAAGCCAGTACGACAGCACCGAGGCGACCCTGCCGGCGCTGCAGGCGGCGATCGACCGCGTCGCCTACCGCCTGGCGACGCTGACGGCGCAGCCACCGCGCGTCGTCGCGGCGCAGCTCGAGGCGCCGCAGCTGCTGCCGCTCCTGCCGGTCACCGATCTCTCGGCCTTGCCGCTGGGCACGCCCGAGCAGCTCCTGCGCCGTCGCCCCGACCTGGTCGCCGCCGAGCGCCAGCTCGCCGCGGCCACGGCGAACATCGGCGTCGCCACCGCCGATCTCTTTCCGCGCGTCAGCCTCGTCGGCCTGATCGGCTTCGCGAGCAACCGCCTCACCGACCTCGGCACCCGCGACTCGCCGCAGTACTCGCTCGGCGCCGGGCTGACCTGGCCGCTGCTCGACTTCGGCCGGGTGCGCTCGCGGATCGCGGCGAGCGAGGCGCGGGCGCAGCAGTCGCTCGCCGGCTACGAGCAGACGGTGGCGATCGCGCTCGAGGAGACCGAGGGCGCGCTCGCCCAGTTCACGCGCAACGCGCAGCAGGCCGAGCGGCTGGCAAGCGCGGCGCGCAACGCCGAGGAGGCGACGCGGCTGTCGCGCCTGCGTTTCGATGCCGGTACGGTCGACCTGCTGGTGGTGCTCGATGCCCAGCGGCAGTCGCTGGCGGCGCGCGATGCGCTGGTGCAGTCGCAGGTCGGCCAGGCGACGGCGCTGGTGGCGATCTACCGCGCCCTCGGCGGCGGCTGGAACGAGGTGCCGCCGGCCGCGGTGGCGCAGCGCTGAGGCGCGCCCCTGTGGCGTGCCGCAGCGGCGCGCTTCAGTCGTCGGTGCGCAGCGCGACCTGGTGCAGGTCTTCGGCCACCCGCTCGGGGCTCTTGCAGCGCTGCGCATCGTCGAGGCTCAGCTCGTGGGCGAGGTCGAGCGCCTGCTCGGCGGTGAGGCCGGGGTTGAGGCCGACCATGCGCCGCGAGCAGCGCGCGCACCAGTCCATGTTGGAGCGCACGTACTCGACACCTTCCTGGTCCCAGCGAGAGGGGTGCGGGCGGGTCTGATCGAAGGACGTGTTCATCGGCGTGCGGCGGCAGGTGGAAAGGTTCGAAGTCTGGCTGAACTTTTTTGCCTCGACGGAGCGAGGCTGCCCGCCCGTCCAGAGACGCCTGTAACGCCGACCGAATTCGTGAACTGCTTAGCGTCGCTCTTCGCGCCCGGACCACCGCGAGCTCAGGCGGTGTAGAGCGTGATAAGAAAGATGGCGAAGCGGTAGCCGAGAACGAGCACCGGCGAGGCGAGCGTGAGCAGCAGTGCCTTGACGAGACGCTGCATTCCCGCGACCTCGTAGGCCGGGCCGAGCGCCGCGTGGATGTAGATCCCGCTCACGACCAGGTTGAACATCGACAGGCCGTTGTCCATGGCGGCCGATTCGAGCCCCGGCCCGCCGAGCGCCGACACGACCTTGGCGAACAGCACGGCGAGCGAGAACAGCAGCATCAGGAACGCGTAGAGATGGAGCGAGAACGCAAGGTGCGCCATGAAGCGCCGGTGCCGGCCGAGGAAGAGCAGCGCCAGCAGCCCGGCGAACGGCAAGGCCATCAGGATGACGAGCGACTTGGCGTTGACGACCACGGCCCGGTCGAACACCGGCGCGTACGCGGCCAGCGTGGTGTGCGTCGCCTGCAGGTGGCGGTCGAGCAGCGCCTGCGCGGTCTCCTTCCAGTCCTGCACGTGCAGGTGCGAGTCGAGGCTCGAACCGAGGACGCTGATGTGGGTCAGCGACTGCACGGTGAAGAACAGCACGTTGGCGATGAGGAAGATCGCGAACGGCGTCGCATAGGGCTTGCGCTGGCCGTCGACGTAGGCCCGGGTCAGCGTGCCGGGATGGCGGAGCAGGCGGCGGAAGGTGCGCAGCACCCGGCCGTCGATGCTTGTCGCCGCGTGCACGATGCGGGCGAGGGCGCCGCCGAAGGTGAGGTCCTCGGTCTTGATCGGCCGCTCGCCGCAGCGCGGGCAGAACGGCGTCGCCACTTCGAGCCGGCAGTTCGGGCAGAACCAGGGCGCCGCCGGCGGCGATTCGGCCGGAGCGTCGGGTGCGGCAGGGGCGGGGCTCATCGGCGCGGTCGAGTGTGGCGCAAGCGCGGCTGCGCGTCACTTCGGGCCGGGCGCGAGCTTTCAGGCCCCTCCCGGGATTGACAGCGCGGGCGGCGGTGCCGACAGTTCGGCAGCCCGCACCGCCGCGTCCATGCCCATGCCGACCTCGTCGTTCCGCGCCTATTTCGCCCTGGTCGGCCTGTTCGCGCTCTGGGTCGGCGCCTGGGGCTACTTCGTGCCGGCCGAAGTGGTTCGCGCCTTGCCCTGGCCAGTGCCGCCGCTGCATGCCCGCTTCATCGCCGCGATCTATCTTGCCGGGCTGCTGGCGATGGTCCTCGCTCTGACGGCGAAGACGCTGGCCGAGGTGCGGATCCCGATCGCCCTGGCGGCGACCTGGACCGGGATGCTGCTGCTCGTCTCGATGCTCCACCTCGAGGCGTTCGACTTCGCCAAGCCGCAGGTCTGGTTCTGGATGGGCGCGTACGCCGTGTTTCCGCTCTGGGGCGCGTGGCTCTATTTCGGCCGCGGCGCCGGCGCCACCGCCAGCCGACGACCGGCCGACCCGGTGCTGCTGGCGATCGGCGTCGTCTGCCTGTTGCTTGCCGCCGGCCTGCTGGCGTTGCCGGCGCAGATGATCGCCGTCTGGCCGTGGAAGCTGCCGCCGATCCTGGCGAGCATCTATGCGGGGCCCTTCCTCGCCTACGGCGTCAGCGCCTTCATGCTCGCTCGCGAGGGGCGTGCGCAAGCCCGACGGATCGTCCTCGCCAGCATGCTCGCCTTCACCGCGCTGGTGCTGGCGGCTTCGCTGCTGCACCTGACGCTGTTCCACTTCGAGGCGCCCGCCGCCTGGGTCTGGTTCGGCGCGCTCGCCGTGGCCGGCGCAGTGATGGCGTGGCGCCTGATGCAGGCGCGCCGGTCGTGATGCCGCTCAGTTCCTGGCGCTGAGCCCGCGCAGGTACTCGGCACGCGCGGCGAGCGCGGTGTCGGTGAAATCGGTGAACAGCCCGTCCAGGCCGAGCGCGTAGTACTGCAGGTATTCCCGTTTCGGGTCGCCGCCGTAGCTGGCTGCCAGCCGGCGCCCCTCGTTGCGGAAGGTGAAGGCATGGACGAACAGGCCGGCCCGGTGCGCATCGGCGATCAGGGTCGTCGGCGCCAGCGCGTCGGCGTCGGCGTCGTTGATCTTGCCGTCGCCGTTGCGGTCGACCACCTTGCCGTCGGCGCCGACCGTGCCTTTGACGCTGACGATATAGCGCTTCCACGGGCCGATGCCGTCGGCGTAGGTCTTGATCTCGGCCAGGCCGGCGGGCGTGACCATCACGTCGAAGTTGCGCTTGTCACCCGCGAGCGTCCAGTCGTAGGGCCGGTCCGAGGGCACGTCGAAGGTGACCGCGCCCGTCTTCAGATCGACGCTGTCGCCGTCGATCAGTTGCACCATGCGCAAGGTCGAGCCCTTGGAGCGCATGTACTTGAGGCTGCCCGGTTCGAACGATTGCAGCAGCACCGGCGCGCTGCGGCTGTTCCAGCCGGCCCGGTCCAGCGACGCGAGCACCTTGTCCTCGAGCGGCAGGCCGAGCAGCCGGAAGTAGCTCGGGTTCTTGGTCTCGGGATAGATGCCGATGGTGCGGTCCATTTCCCGTGACTTGCGCTGGGCCAGCGCGATCACTTCATCGAACGTGGGGACCTTGAACTTGCCGTTGAATTCCTGCGGGCGCTGCGCATCGGTCGAGATCGCGCCCAGGGTCTTGATCTCGGCGAGCGTGAAATCGCCGGAGAACCAGCCGGTCTGCTCTTCACCGTCGACGCGGGTCGTGCGCTTGCGAGCAGCGAACTCGGGGTGCTGGGCCACGTCGGTGCTGATCGCCAGGTTCGGATCGTGGCGCGCGATGAGCACGCCGTCTTTCGTGGAAACGAGGTCGAGCTCGATGAAATCGGCGCCGAGCTCGATCGCCTTGACGTAGGCTTCGATCGTCTCTTCCGGCAGGTAGCCCGAAGCGCCGCGGTGCGCGGCGACCATCGGCGGCTTGCCGTCCAGGG
>DATCGH010000269.1:0-2004 GCA_036509055.1 Caldimonas sp. | reverse complement strand
TCGATCTTGTGCTCGAGCACTTGCGCGGCGTCGAGCGGCGAGTAGTTGACGACCGTGCCGCCCGCCTTCAGCACGCCGAAGAAGGCGATGACGTAGTGCGGCGTATTGGGAAGGTAGAGGCCGACGTGGATGCCGGGCCCGACACCGAGCGCCTGCAGGCCCTTGGCGGCGCGGTCGGCGAGCGACCTCAGCTCGCGGTACGAGATCCGCTTGCCCATGAAGTCGAGCGCCGGGCGCTCCGGCCACTTCGCGGCGGCGTCGTCGAGGATCTTCTGCACCGGCTCGGGCTCGATCTCGATGTCCCAGCGCACGCCCTCAGGGTAGGACTTGATCCAGGGATGTGCTTGCGTCATGTTTTGTACCTTCTTGCGTGAGATCGAGCCGCTTGGCCAGACCCGTCATTCGCCTCTCTCAAGGCCGGTTGCGGCCGAGCTTGTCGTGGCTCGACACCCAGTCGCCGGCGAGGATCGCCCCCGCCAGCGACGTGTCGCCGGCGAGCACGACCGCAGCGCAGATCTCGGCGAATTTGTCGGCCTTGCCGTCGCCGTAGCAGCCGAGCATCTCCAGGCATTCGCGCTGCGTCGGCAGCCCGGTGCCGCCGCCGTAGGTGGCGACGATCAGCGACGTCAGCGTGATCGACCAGTAGTAGTCGCCGTTGTCGAGCAGCTGCGCGTAGGTGACACCGGCGTGCGACTCGGAGACGTTGGCGACGTCCTGGCCGGTCGCGATGAACATCGCCGTGAGACCGTTCGCAGCGTGCGCGCCGTTGTTCGCCGAGCCGGCGAGGAAGGCGCCGGCGTTGGAGATCTGGCGCCACCAGAACAGGTCCTTCGCGCTGACGCCCATCATGCTCTTCAGCAGGTCGCCCTTGATCGTGCACTCGGCGACGACGCGCTTGCCGCGCGTCAGCAGCATGTTGGCGCGCGAGTGCTTCTTGTCGGTGTCCATGTTGCCCGACAGCAGGTAGTTGGCGCCGCCGGGATAGGTCTTCTTGATCCACTCGCACGCCGCCAGCGTGGCCTTGCCGGTCATGTTCTGGCCGGCGGCGTCGCCGGTCGTGTAGTTGAAGCGGAGGTTGCGAAGCGGGCCGATCGCGTACTGGCCGATATTGATCAGCTTGCCGACGCGGGTCGTCGTCTCGGCGACGTCCTTGATCGTGTCGAGATTCTCCGTGACCCAATCGCCGAAGTCGCGTGCCTTCTGCGCGTCGTCGAACATGAAGACCGGCGAGCGCTGCATGAATTGCTCGACGACCGTGGTCTTGACGCCGCCGCTCTCGCTCAGCAGGCGCATGCCGCGGTTGTAGCTGGCAACGAGCGTTCCTTCGCTCGTCGCCAGCGGGACGAAGAAGTCGCCCCTGGCGTGCTCGCCGTCGATGCGCAGCGGCCCGGCGAGGCCGATCGGCACCTGCGCGACGCCCATGAAGTTCTCGACGTTGCCCGGCAGCACGCCGGGATCGAACGAGAAGCAGCCGACGTGCTCGAGCGCGCTGCCGGTGCGCTCCTGCACGAAGCGGCGCCGCGCCTCGGCCATCTCGCGCGTGTAGTCGTTCTCTTTCGAACGCGGGATCTTGATCGCCATGGTCGTCTCCTCGCGACGTACCCGCCCGCGAGGGCGGCGCTTACATCATTTCGCCTTCAGCAGGTTCTGCAGGTTCGCCAGGTTCTCCTGGAAGCGGTCCTGCACGACCTTCCAGGCCTTGCGCCGCGTCTCGGCTTCCATCTCGGCCAGCTCGCGGATGCTGTCGATGGCCTTCTTGACGCCTTGCCTGGCGCGATCGGCGTTCTTGCTCAACGCGTCCTTGCCGGTCGCGTCTTTCATCGCTTCCTGCCACTCGACCAGTGCCGCCCGCAGGATCTCGTTGCGCCGCTGCGCCAGCGCCTTGATGCCCTCGTAGGCCTGCCGGTTCGCTTCGGCGAGCGCTTCCATGTCCTTGCGTTGCGACTCGACGATCGCCGCCATGTCGACGCCGGGCAGCTTCAGCCTGCCCACGAGCTTGCGGAG
>DATCGH010000268.1:0-10591 GCA_036509055.1 Caldimonas sp. | reverse complement strand
ACCTTCGACGAGATCGTCAACGACGACGACACGGCGATGGCGAAGAACGGCGTCACCCTGCTCATCGACGCGATGAGCCTGCAATACCTGGCCGGCGCCGAGATCGACTACAAGGACGACCTGCAGGGCGCCCAGTTCGTGATCAAGAACCCGAACGCGACCACGACCTGCGGCTGCGGCTCGAGCTTTTCCGCCTGATCCCGCCCGGTCCCACTGCGAAAGCCGCCGCGAGGCGGCTTTTTCATGTCGGCAGCGCGCCCCGGCCCGGATACAGCGCGCCCAGAATCCGTGGGCCGGCGGCGCCGGTGACGGCCGGGATATTTCCCGGCTCGCGCTGAACAAAGGCGCGTGCCAGCCAGGCGAAGGCACACGCTTCCACCTGGTCCGGCGGCAGGCCGCGATCCGCGCTCGAGACCACCGCCACCGTCCCGAGACGGGCGCCGAGGCGGCCCATCAGGTCGGCGTTGAAGGCCCCGCCCCCGCAGACCACCAGTTCCCTCGCCGTTCCGGCGTGGCGGCGAACCGCGTCGGCGACCGTCTGCGCGGTCAGCTCGGCCAGCGTCGCCTGGATGTCGTGTGCGGGAAGCCGCGCGCGTGCCCCGGTGTCGAGCAATCGAGCCTCGAGCCAATGCGCGTTGAACAGGTCGCGACCGCTGCTTTTCGGCGGCGGCAGGGCAAAGTAGGGCTCGGCCAACAGGGCATCGAGCAACCGCGGGTCGACCGTTCCGGATGCCGCCCAGATGCCGCCTGCATCGAAGCGCCGGCCCGTGGAGGCCGCGCACCAGAAGTCGAGCAAGGCGTTGGCCGGGCCGCTGTCGAAGCCGAGGGTCGAGCCATCAGGCGCGATCGCCGACAGGTTGGCGATGCCGCCGAGGTTGAGGACGGCCGTCGCCTCGCCCGGCCGGGAGAACAGCGCCCGATGGAACGCCGGCACCAAGGGCGCGCCCTGGCCGCCGGCCGCCACATCGCGGCTGCGGAAGTCAGCGACCACATCGATGCCGCACAGCTCGGCCAGCAGCGCCGGGGCATTGATCTGCACCGTGTAGCCGATCCCGTCGAACTGACCCGGTCGGTGGCGCACGGTCTGGCCGTGGCAGCCGACCGCCGTCACCTGGCGAGACCCGGCCCTGCGGAGCAGCGACGCGACCACCTCGGCGTAGGCGCGCGCCAGCCGGTTGCCGGCGAGCGCGACACGGTGGATCTCGTCCTCGCCCGACCGATTCAACGCCAGCAGCTCCGACCGCAGATCGGCCGCGAACTCGACGTGCTCATGGGCGAGCACCTGGAGCGGCGCCGGGCCGCCGGGTGAAAAGTCGACCAGGACGCCGTCGATGCCGTCGAGCGAGGTGCCCGACATCAGGCCGATGAACACGGTGCTCATTCGGAACCCTCGGCCTGTGCCCTCCGGTATTCGCCCTGAGGGCGGCCCGGCGGGCTCATCGCACCGCCGGCTTACTCGCCGAGAACTTGCGCGTGGGCCAGCGTCTGCGCGACGCCGAGCTGGGCCCGGACGCTCTGCGACAGCTGGGCCAGCTGCGTCCTGGCGGCCGGCGTCAGGACGATGGCCTCGGAGGACTGCGCCACCAGCAGCGGGTCCTGCTGCACGCCGTCGATCTTCACCTCGAAATGCAGGTGCGGCCCGGTCGCCCAGCCGGTCTGGCCGACGGCGCCAATCGTCTGTCCCTGCTCGACCTTGGCGCCCTTGACGATGTCGACCCGGCTCAGGTGGGCATAGACCGTCGTCAGGTCGCCGTTGTGCTTGACGTGGACGACGTTGCCGTAGCCGTTCTGCCAGCCGGCGAACTCGACCACGCCGTCGCCGATCGTGCGCACCGGGGTGCCGCTCGGCGCGCCGTAGTCGACGCCGTTGTGCTGCTTCCAGGTGTTGAGGATCGGGTGCATGCGCATCGCGAAGCCCGACGTCACGCGCGAGAACTCGAGCGGGCTCGAGAGCAGCGAGCGCTGCTTGCTCTGGCCGTCGAGGCCGAAGTAGCTGCCCTTGCCCTCGCCGTCCTTGAACCACATCGCCGAATAGGTCTGGTTCTTGTTGACGAACTCGGCCGCGAGGACCCGGCCTGCGCCGGCGTTGCCCCAGGTGACCGGCTCGCCGTCGGCGGTCATGGCCTCGTAGACGACCGAGAAGGTCGCGCCCTTCTTGAGCTCACGGCGAAAGTCGATGTCGGTGGCGAAGATCTCCGCCAGCTGCGTCGCCACCGCGTCCGGAATCCCGGCCTCGTCGGTCGCGGCGAACAGGGTGGAGCGGATCGTGCCGCTGGCCAGCAGCGGCTGCGAGGTCAGCGGCGCCAGGGTCGAATAGGCGACCAGCTTGCCGGCGACGCGCTCGACGCGCAGGCGCGTGAACTGGGTGGGCAGCTTGTCGTTGCCGGGTGCGCCAAAGCGCGCGACCAGCTCCTCGAGCTGGCCGGCGGCATCGACCCGCACCTGCACCCGCTTTCCGGCCCGGCCGTCGAGAAGCTTCCGGGCGACCGGATCGGCGCGCAGGAAAGCGGCGGCAGCGACGTCGTTGACGCCCAGGCGGGTCAGGAGAGAGTCGGCGGTGTCGCTGGCGCGGATGGCGTCGCTGCGGAACAGATCGAAGTCATGCTCGGCAAGCGCCTCGATCTGCGGCCGGAGATCGGCCATCGTCACGCTCTCGGTGATGATGCGCCGCGGCAGGGTGGACGGATCCGGGACCATCGGCGCGACGCCGAAGGCGGTGGCGGCAAAGCCGGCCAAGCTGAGCGAGACCGAGGCGGCGAGCGTTTTCGGGTAACGAGCAGCGAAGCTGGCTGCGTGCGCAGAGGTGTAAGCCCAGGCGAGCTCAAGAGGGGCCAACGATTTCAATTTTCTGCGGAGCGCGGTTCGCTCGAGTCATTCGGCGCTCGCCGGGTGGGGCTCACGCTTGGGTTGTTCGTCGCCACCGGGCCGCCACTAGAATCATGAGCTACCCGGTTGGCCTCGTAGGATGGTTCGAGGCGACGCCGTAGGACGCCGCCGCGGAGTATACCGGCACCTTCCGGCGACCCTTTCCCCTCAATCTCCCTATGTCTGTATCTTCTGTTGCCGTGCCTTCAGGCCCGGCGATCCCGGTGAGCGACGCCGTATCCCGGGCGGTGGCGATCTCGAAGCGGCGCTGCAGCGAGCTTCTGCCCGAGGCCGACTGGGTGTCCAAACTGGTGCGTTCGGAAGCAACGGGCGTGCCACTGCGGGTCAAATTGGGCCTGGACCCGACCGCCCCCGATATTCATCTCGGGCATACGGTCGTATTGAACAAGCTGCGCGAGCTCCAGGACCTCGGCCACACGGTCATTTTCCTGATCGGCGACTTCACCTCCATGATCGGCGACCCGTCGGGACGCAACACCACCCGCCCGCCGCTGACCCGGGAGCAGATCGAGGCCAATGCCAAGACCTACCAGGCGCAGGCAGGGCTGATTCTCGACGCGGCAAAGACCGAGATTCGTTACAACTCCGAGTGGAGCGACCCGCTCGGCGCCCGGGGAATGATCCAGCTCGCCTCCCGCTACACCGTGGCGCGGATGATGGAGCGCGACGACTTCTCCAAGCGCTTCAAGGCCGGCACGCCGATCAGCGTCCATGAATTCCTCTACCCGCTGATGCAGGGCTACGACTCCGTGGCGCTGAAGTCCGACCTCGAGCTCGGCGGCACAGACCAGAAGTTCAACCTTCTGGTCGGCCGCTCGCTCCAGGCGGAATACGGCCAGGAGTCGCAATGCATCATGACCATGCCTCTGCTTGAAGGGCTCGACGGCGTCGAGAAGATGTCGAAATCGAAGGGCAACTACATCGCCGTGGCCGAACCTGCGAACAGCATGTTCGGCAAGCTGATGTCGATCAGCGACGATCTGATGTGGAAATACTTCGATCTTCTGAGTAACCGCTCCGTCGAGGAGATTGCCGGCCTGCGCCGGGAGACCGAGGGCGGTCGGAACCCGCGCGACGCCAAGGTGATGCTTGCCAAGGAGCTGACCGGTCGCTTCCACGGTGCCGCCGCGGCCGAAGGTGGAGAAGCCGACTTCAACCTCCGTGCGAAGGGAGGCATTCCCGACGAGATCGATGCAATTGCGCTCGATGGCGCGCCATTGGCTATCGGATCGCTGCTGAAGCAGGCACGATTGGCTCCCTCGACGAGCGAGGCGATGCGCCTGATCGAAGGCGGCGGCGTCCGGGTCGACGGCACGGTCGTGGTCGACCGGGGCCTGCGACTGCCCGCCGGCACCTTCGTCGTCCAGGTCGGCAAGCGCAAGTTCGCCCGCGTCACCCTGAGCTGAGGACGGCGGCGTTGATCGCCCTGCTCCAGCGGGTTGCAGAAGCGCGGGTCGAGGTCGAAGGCCGCGTCACGGGCCGGATCGGCCCGGGCCTGCTCCTCTTCGTCTGCGCCGAGTCCGACGACACCGAGGCCATCGCCGACAGGCTCGTCGACAAGGTGCTGCGCCTGCGCATCTTCAGCGACGCCGCTGGCAAGATGAACCTCGACCTGTCCGCAGTGGCCGGCGGGCTCCTGGTCGTCAGCCAGTTCACCCTGGCCGCCGACACCGCGAGCGGCAACCGGCCGGGCTTTTCCCGGGCGGCCGGTCCCGAACTGGGGCGGCGGATCTACGAGCGGGTGCTCGCCACCGCGGCCGCACGCCACCGCGACGTCGCGCACGGCGAGTTCGGTGCCGACATGAAGGTCCATCTGGTCAACGACGGACCGGTGACGATCCCGCTCACCCTCCGCGCCGCGGCCTAGCCGCCGGGCGCGTGGGAAATCGGCCCGCAGCGCGGGCCGACGCTTCGCAAGTCAGTCGGCGTACTGCCCGGCGGCCTTGATGACCGGGCCCCACTTGTTGATCTCGGCCTCGACGAACTTCTTGTGCTCGGCGCCGTTGACCCGGCCGTCGCTGATGATCACCGCGCCGAGTGCCTCCTCGCGCTTGATGAAGTCCGGGTCCTTGAGCGCGACCTTGAGCGCGGCGTTGACCTTGTCGACCACCGCCTTCGGCGTGCCCTTGGGCGCGTAGAGGCCGTGCCAGATGGTCACGTTGAAGCCCTTCAGGCCGGCTTCGTCGAGTGTCGGCAGGTCCTTCAGCGCCGGCGTCGTCAGCCGCTTGGTCGAGGTGACCGCGTAGGCCTTGATCGCCTTGGCGGTGATCTGCCCGGTGGTGTTCGTCGTCTGGTCGCACATCAGGTCGACCTGGCCGCCGAGCAGATCGTTCATCGCCGGCGCCGTGCCCTTGTACGGCACGGTCTGCATGTCGATCTTCAAGGTGCTCTGGAACAGCAGGCCGCAGAGGTGCGAGGCGGCGCCGAGGCCGGCATTGGCGAGATTGATCTTGCCCTTGTTCGCCTCCATCCACTTCGTCAGCTCGGCGTAGTTGTTGGCCGGCAGGCCGGGCTTGCCGACGATCGTCATCGGCACGTCGTTGATCATGCCGAGGTACTCGAAGTCGACGAGCGTGTCGTAGGTCATCTTGCGGTAGAGCGCCGGCGACGTCGCCATGCCGATGTGGTGCAGCAGCAGCGTGTAGCCGTCCGGCGCGGCCCGCGCCACCTTGGCGGCGCCGAGCGTGCCGCCGGCCCCACCGACGTTGTCGATGATGATGCTCTGGTTGCCGAGCGGCTTGCGCAACGCCTCGGCCAGATCGCGCGCCACCTTGTCCGTCGGCCCGCCCGCGGCGAAGGGCACGACGATGGTGATCGGCTTCTCGGGGTACTCGGCGGAGGCCGCGGCGCAAAAGAACAGGCCGGCGGCGGCGGCCAGGAGGAGTCTTTTCATCATGGCTCTCGAAAAGCGTGGGGGATGGTTCATTCTTCGAGCCCCGGCGGCCGCCCGCAACCGCAGAAACCCCCTCGGCGCGGCGACGCCTAGGTCAGTCGGTCGAACAGAACCCGAGCGAGATGAAGGGCTTCCCGCCCGGCGCCGTCGGCGATCTGATGGCGGCAGCTGGTGCCGTCGGCGACGAGCAGCGCATCGGGCGCCATGCGCACCGCCGGCAGCAGGCTGAGCTCGGCCATTGCCATCGACGTCTCGTAATGCTCGGCTTCGTAGCCGAAGGTGCCGGCCATGCCGCAGCACGAGCTTTCGATCAGGACCGGCTCGGCACCGGGGATGAGGCGCAGCGCCTCCAGCACCTTGGGCGCGGTGCCGAAGGCCTTCTGATGGCAATGGCCGTGCACCAGGATCGGTCGCCCTGCCGGCTGCAGCGCCGGCGCGAACCGGCCGGCGCGGGCTTCGCGGACGACGAACTCCTCGAGCAGCAGCGCCTGAGCGCCGACCGTCGTCGCCTCGTCGCCCAGGCCCATGACCTGGATCTCGTCGCGCAGCGACAGCAGGCACGACGGCTCGAGGCCGACGATGGCGATGCCACGCTCGGCGAAAGGCAGGAAGGCGGCGAGCAGCGCCGACGCCCGCGCCCGGGCCTCCGCCGCCATGCCGGCGGCGAGCAGGGTGCGGCCGCAGCAGAGCTCGCCGCCGTCGGCCGCGCGCGCCACGTGCACCGCGTAGCCCGCGGCCTGCAGCACGCGCACCGCGGCGACCGCGTTCTCGGTCTCGAAGTTGCCGTTGAAGGTGTCGACGAACAGCACCACCGACTTGTCGGCGGCAAGCGCCTCGTCGCGGCCGGCGAGCCCGAGCGTGGTCGCGACCCGGTCGAAGGTGTCGCGTCGCCACGCCGGCAGCGAACGCCGGGCCGAGATGCCGAGCCAGCGTTCGCCCAGGCGACGGCCCCAGCCGACCCGGTTGCGCAGGTTCGCCAGCCACGGCACGCGCCGCGCCACCCGGGCCAGCGCCGGCAGGTGGCCGATGCAGCGGTCGCGCAGCGTGAATCCCCGCACCGCCTTGCGCCGCGCCGTCGCCTCGATCTTCATCCGCGCCATGTCGACGCCCGTCGGACAGTCGCGCTTGCAGCCCTTGCAGCTGACGCACAGGGCCAGCGCCTCCTGCACCGCGTCGCTCGCCAGCGGCTCGGCCGCGTCGACGCCCTCGAGCTGGCCCGAGAGCGCCAGGCGCAGCGTGTTCGCCCGGCCGCGGGTCAGGTGCTTCTCGTCGCGGGTGACGCGAAAGCTCGGACACATCGTGCCGGCGTCGAACTTGCGGCAGTGGCCGTTGTTGTTGCACATCTCGACCGCCTTGGCGAGGCCGCCGCTCGGGTCGCCGCCGCTGCCCGGGGCGGTGGTCGCTTCGGTCACCGGATCGTTCTGCACGTTCCACGCCGACCAGTCGAGCACCGGCTTCAGCGCAATCGTCCGATAGGTCGGCGGATAGCGGAACAGGCCGGCGTCGTCCATCCTCGGCGGATCGATGATCCGGTTCGGCGCGAACAGGCCGATCGGATCGAGCCGCTGCTTGATCGCCCGGAAGGCAGCGTCGATGCAGGCGCCGAATTGCCAGGCGATCCATTCGCCGCGGCACAGGCCGTCGCCGTGCTCGCCGCTGTAGGCGCCCTTGAACTTGCGGACCAGCACGCTCGCCTCCTCGGCGATCGCGCGCATCCTGGCGGCACCGTCGCTGCGCATGTCGAGGATCGGCCGGACGTGCAGCGTGCCGACCGAGGCATGCGCGTACCAGGTGCCGCGGGTGCCGTGCCGGGCGAACACCTCGGTCAGCGCGTCGGTGTAGTCGGCCAGGTGCTCGAGCGGCACGGCGCAGTCCTCGATGAAGCTGACCGGCTTGCCGTCGCCCTTCAGGCTCATCATGATGTTGAGTCCGGCCTTGCGCACTTCCCACAAGGCCTTCTGCGGCGCTTCCTCGGGCATCTCGACGACGGCGCCGGGCAGGCCCAGGTCGGCCACCATCTCCACCAGCGCCTTCAGCCGCCGCAGCAGTTCGCCGCGATCGTCGCCGCTGAACTCGACCAGCAGGATCGCCGCGGGCGCGCCGATCAGCGCCGCTTCCATGGTCGGCCGGAAGGCCGGATTGGCGCGGGCCAGCTCGATCATCGTCCGATCGACGAGCTCGACCGCGGTCGGGCCCAGCGTCACCAGATGCTGCGCCGCGGCCATTGCGGCGCGAAAGGTCGGGAAGTTGACGACACCGAGCACCTTGCTCCGCGGCAGCGGCGCGAGCTTCAGCTTCAGGCTGCGATAGGCGGCGAGCGTGCCTTCGGACCCCACCAGCAGGTGCGCGAGGTTGACGCTGCCGTCGCCCGTGTAGGGGCGCTCGCTCTGCGGCTGGAAGATGTCGAGGTTGTAGCCGCCGACGCGGCGCATCACCTTCGGCCAGCGCGCCTCGATCTCGCCGCGTTGCGCCTCGGCCAGGCCGCGGACGAAGTCGGCGATCTCGCGCTCCTTCGCGCCGAGGCTCGCGACCGGGCCGAACGACAGCTCGCGGCCGTCGCTCAGCCAGGCATCGATGCCGAGCACGTTGTGCACCATGTTGCCGTAGGCGATCGAGCGCGAGCCGCAGGAGTTGTTGCCGGCCATGCCGCCGATCGTTGCCTGCGCGCTGGTCGAGACATCGACCGGAAACCAAAGCCCGAGCGGCTTGAGACGGGCGTTGAGCGCGTCGAGAACGATGCCCGGCTCGACCTCGGCCGTCATCGCTTTCTCGTCGATCGCCAGCACCTTTCGCAGGTGCTTGCTGGCATCGACGACCAGCGCCGCGCCGACGGTCTGGCCGCATTGCGAGGTTCCCGCCCCGCGTGAAAGCAGCGGTGCGCCGAGATCGCGGGCGATGGCGAGGGCCGTGGCGACGTCCTCGGGCGTGCGTGGCACGAAGACACCGATGGGCATCACCTGGTAGATCGAGGCGTCGGTCGCATAGCGGCCGCGCGAGCCGGCGTCGAACAGCACCTCGCCCCGGGTCTCGGTCGCGAGGCGATGGGCGAGCCGTGCCGCCTCGGGCCCGCCGAGGCGGGCGATCGTTGCCGCCGCGCGCTCGGCGGTCGAGCGCGTCACGAGCCCGGGCAAGGGCGCGTTCATGCGAGCGACCGGGCCGCCGGGGCGGCGTCGTTGGCCTCGAGCAGGGCGAGCACCACGTCGCGCTTGTGCTCGACGTGGGCGATCAGCAGCTTGCGCAGCCGGGCGCCGTCGCGCGCCGCGAGCAGCTCGATCATCCGCTCGTGCTCCTGGACCGCGCGGCTCCACTTCGACTCGTCGAGGTTGGAGCGAAAGCGCAGCGCCTGCAGGCGGGCGTTGACCGTGCGGTAGGTGTGGGCCAGCACCGGATTGCGCGCCGCGGCGTTGATCTGGTTGTGGATGGTCGCGTTGAGCCGGTAGTAGGTGGGCAGGTCGCGCCGGGTGTGGGCGGCGAGCATCTCGTAGTGGAGCGCGCGGATCTCGCTCAGTTCGCCTTCGCTGATGCGCTCGGCCGCGAGCTCTCCCGACTGGCCTTCGAGGCCGGCCACCACCTCGAACGTATCGGCGATGCTTTGCGCCGAAAGCTGGGCCGCGACCGCGCCGCGGTTGGGCAGCAGATCGACCAGGCCTTCGGCGGCCAGCATCCGGATCGCCTCGCGCAAGGGCGTGCGCGAGACATGCAGCTGCTCGGCCAGGGCGCGCTCGTTGAGCTTGGCGCCGGGCGCGATGGCGCCCTCGACGATCAACTGGCGCAGGCGGGTGCCGACCTGGAGATGGAGCACCCCCGCCGGGATGGCAAGAATCTTGGCCATGGCCTATTTTGTATGCAAAAAGCGCGCCGCAACGGCGGATGGGTTTAGAGGAATCTCGGCTTGACAAGAGAAGTTTGCATGCAAAACTGGCGGCCGACCGGAGTCTTCCCATGATCGCCCTCGACCAGCATCCCAGCGGCCGCCACTTCCTGCAGATTCCCGGCCCGAGCCCCGTGCCCGACCGGATCCTGCGGGCGATGAGCCTGCCCACCATCGACCACCGCGGGCCCGAGTTCGCTGTGCTCGGCAAGCGCGTCATCTCCGGCATGCAGCAGGTCTTCCAGACCCGCCACCCGGTCGTGATCTATGCTGGCTCGGGCACCGGCGCCTGGGAAGCGGCGCTGTCCAACCTGATGAGCCCGGGCGATGCGGTGCTGATGTTCGAGACCGGCCAGTTCGCGTCGCTCTGGCATCGGATCGCCCAGCGCCTCGGCCTGAAGCCCGAGTTCCTGAGCGTGCCGGGCGCCGACCCGGCGACCGGCCTGCCGTGGTCGTGGCGCAAGCCCGCGCAGCCCGACCTGATCGAGGCGCGCCTGCGCCAGGACCGGTCGCACGCGATTCGCGCCGTCTGCGTGGTGCACAGCGAGACCTCGACCGGCGTGATCTCCGACATCGCCGCGGTGCGCCGCGCGATCGACGCCGCCGGGCATCCGGCGCTGCTCCTGGTCGACACCATCTCCGGCCTCGCCTGTGCCGACTACCGGCACGACGAGTGGGGCGTCGACGTCGCCATGGCCGGCTCGCAGAAGGGCCTGATGATGCCGCCCGGCATCTCCTTCAACGCCCTCTCGCCCAAGGCGATCGAGGCGAGCAAGGCGGCGACGCTGCCCAAGGCCTACTGGGCCTGGGACGAGATCGTCGAGATGAACAAGGGCGGCTACTGGCCTTCGACGCCGAACACGAATCTGCTCTACGCCCTGTCGGAGGCGCTCGACATGCTGCTCGGCCAGGGGCTGGCGGCGGTGTTCGCTCGCCACCAG
>DATCGH010000267.1:0-8814 GCA_036509055.1 Caldimonas sp. | reverse complement strand
CATGTACTTCATGGTCGCCTACGAGCTGTGGCCGCAGCTCGCACGCTCGGCGCCGCTGCCCGCAGGCTGGATCCGGCTGCAGCTCTGGCTCTGGTTCATCGGCATGCTCGTGCTCTCGCTGCCGTGGCACTGGGTCGGCCTGCTCGGCCAGCCGCGGCGGATGGCGTATTTCGACTACCGCCATCCGGCGCTCGAGCCGCAAGCGTGGACCGTGACCCTGTCCACCTTCGGCGGGCTGCTCCTGGTCGCCTCGGCGCTGCTCTTCGTCGTCATCCTGGCGCGCGCGCACCGCAAGCCGGCCGAGCCGGCGGCGTTCACGTTCGGCGCGGCGGCGCATCCCGGACTTCGGCCGCCGGTCGCGCTGAACGGCTTCGCGCTGTGGGTGGCGATGATGATCGGCCTCACGGTCGTGAACTACGGCTACCCGATCGTGCAGCTTGCGCTCCTGAAGGAGGCGTCGGTGCCGGTCATTCCGATCGGGAGCCGGTGATGGCCGAGCCCGCCGCGATGTCCTGGCGCAACCCGTGGGTGCGCGGCAGCGTGGGCGTGCTCGTTGCCCTCACCATCGTCGCGATCCTGGTCGGCTTCCTCTGGCTGCCATCGGCCCAGGCGGACTTCAGCGCCCAGGGGCTCTGGGCGAGCATCTGCCGCGCGGCCGGCGTTCCCACGAGCTGGGCGCCGGCCACCGACCCGGCCCGCGACGCGCGCCCGGTGTCGACCGAGGTCGTCCTCGAGCGCGCGATGGCCCGCGACGGCGACAAGGACGCGATCGGCCGCGGCGCAACGCTGGCGCTCAACTGCACGATGTGCCACGGCGCGCAAGGCATGAGCGGCTCGGATGCGCCCAACCTGGCAGGGCAGTACCCGGAGGTCGTCATCAAGCAGATGCACGACTACAAGACCGGCAAGCGCGCCAGCCCGATCATGGAACAGATCAGCAAGGCGCTCTCCGACCGCGGGATCGCCGACCTTGCGGCCTACTACGCGTATCTGCCGAAGGCGCGCACCGCGCCGACCACCTACGACGAGACCTTGCCCGCGCTGGTGCGCGTCGGCGACCCGATGCGCAACATCGCACCGTGCATCTCGTGCCACGGCGGCGTCGATCAGAAGTTCGGCACCCCCTGGCTCGAGGGCATGCCCTCGAGCTATCTCGTCGCCCAACTCCAGGCCTTCGCCTCCGGCGCGCGCCGCAACGACTCGCAGGCGCAGATGCGCAACATGGCGCGGGCGATGACGCCGCTCGAGATCCAGGAGCTCGCCGCGTTCTACGCGCGCAAGGCGAGCGAGGGCGAGCGCCGACCGTAGTGCTGAAGAAGGCCCGCCGGAGAGCGGGCCCGTCCTCAGCGCTTCGGCTAGCGCCTGCTGCGTCGGCGTGCGATGAAGCCGACCAGCGCCGGTCCCACCAGCATCAACGCCCAGGTGCTCGGCTCGGGAATCGCAGAGACCTGCAGGTTCAGGTTCCCGGTGCTCGTTCCCGCCGTCTCGCGTGAGACGGTCATGCCGATCGTCAGCGAATACGGGTTCGCGGCGGCCGCGAACGGACCCGATGCGCTCGCGGAGAACGTGGCGTCCGCGAAGGGACCGAGCGAGGCGAGCAGGTTCGAACCGGAGAACTGGAACTCCGTGTTGCTCGTGCCGCCCCAGGCACGACCCCGAGCGCTGCCGTCATCGCCGGAATTCGTGCCGGCCAGGGCGAGCGTGAACTGGCCGCTCGTGAGGAAATCGGTGTCCGAGGCGTACAGGAAGACGTTTGCACCGCCGCTCGCCCCACTGGTGACCACGTACGAGACGTCGAGCTGCGGTGCGGTCGCGCTGCCGATCACCGGCTTGCTCTGCGACGTGTTGACCAGAATCGTGTAGCCGAACGCCGAAGCCGAAAAGCTGATCGCCCCTGTCATCGCAGCCACGTCGCCGCCCGAGTTGTCCTGGACGATGAAGTCGTCACCATCCAGGCACTGGATGTCGTTGCAGATCCTGGCGATGAAGACCGCTTGCGCCGGCGCGCTTGCGCCGAGTGCGCAAGCGAACGCAGCCGCAGCGATCGCGCTCCGTTGGAAAGTCTTGCTCATGGGGTACCTCACGGGGTACGACCTCGGTTCGTTGGAAACCGAGTGGGGAGGGGATGGTCTGCCCAGCCGATCGCCCTATCAACATTTGTTACAACCGACCCCCGCAAATGCGGGGGACTCTCCAGATTTGTGCGGTCTGGAGCAGTGTGAGGACTTGCTCCAAGGGCGCGTTCTTGGGCACGCGGTGGATACCGGACTAGGCCCTTTTGCGGTTGAGCGCCACTCGCGCATCGACGAGAGCCACCGTCGACGACGGTGCGATGAGCGAGATTGCCGCCTTGACGGGCGCTTCGATCTCGCCGCTTCCGGTGTCGAGGCGCGCGGCTTCGACGTGTGGCATGTTCATGATCGACATGCACGGCACCCTGCGGCGCAGGCGATGTAGTCGTCCGCTGGCGGCGGATCAGGGCCTAGCCGAGGGGACCGACCTAGATCCTGGTCGAAGCAGCGTCGACCACGGCGTTGACCCGTGGCGACGTCGCCGGCGTCCGCTCCCCTTGATGCCGATCAACGTCGGCACCGACCGGCGCACGAGAATGAATTCGACCCGTACTCGAAGGAGCAGACATGAAACGCACCCTGCTTGCGATCGCCGCGACCCTTCTGGTGGCGACTGCGGCCCACGCCCAGCCGGGCGGCGGCGGCCCCGGCGCGATGAACGGCTACGGTTACGGCCCCGGGCCGGGATGGGGCGGCATGATGGATGGCTACGGCCGCCACGGCATGATGACGGACGGCTACGGCCGCGAGCCGGGCGGGTACGGGATGATGGGCCCGCAGATGGGCTTCGGTCTCGACTACCGGTCGCTCAATCTGAGCGTCGAGCAGCGCGACAAGATCCTGGCGATCGAGCGCGCCACGTCGAGCAAGCGCTGGGAGTTGATGGGCCGGATGCGCGAGCAGGGCTTGCGCATGCACGAGAGCGAAGCCACCGGCAAGCTCGACGACGAGGCGCTGCGCAAGAACTACCAGGCGATGAGCGAGGCGCACAAGGCGATGTTCGAGGCCTCGCTGCAGACGCGAAAGGACATCCTGGCCGTCTTGACCCCGGAGCAGCGCGAGCAGCTGGGCCGCGGCTGGGGCCGGCAATGAGCGCCGACACCGCCATGCTGCATGCCCAGAGCTACGGCGAGCTGACCCAGGCCGTTTCGGCCGGTCTGGGCGCGCTGCGCGCCGACGCACCCGGCGTGATGAAAGGCTTCGCCGAGCTCGGTCGGGCGGCCATGGCCGAGGGCGTGCTCGACAAGAAGACCAAGGAGCTGATCGCCGTGGCGGTGAGCGTTGCCGGGCGATGCGACCCGTGCATCGGCTTCCACGTCCAGGGACTGGTCAAGCTGGGAGCGTCCCGGCAGGAGCTGAACGAGGTGCTCGGCGTCGCCGTCTACATGGGCGGCGGCCCCTCGCTCATGTATGCCGCGAGCGCCATCGCTGCGTTCGAGGAATTCTCGCGCTGAAGCCCGCGCCGGCCGCGTTTCACGCGGCCCGCAGGTTCGCCGAGCGGCGATCGAGCAGTTCGAGGGCGCCCATTCCCGCAAGCATCGTCAGAACGAACACGGCCGCCTTGAGCTCGCCCATGCCGAGCGCGACCAGGCCCGCGCCCGGACAGAAGCCGGCGACGCCCCAGCCCATGCCGAACAGGACACTGCCGGCGATGAGGCGCCGGTCGACGTGCCGGGCGGTCGGCAGCCTCATCGTCTGGCGAAGGAACGACACGGTCCGGCGGCGGGCGGCAGCGAAGGGCATCACGCCCACGGCAATGGCGCCGCCCATCACGAAGGCAAGCGAGGGATCCCAGCGACCCGCCAGGTCGAGGAAGCCCAGGACCTTGGCAGGGTCGGCCATGCCCGAGACGATCAGGCCGATGCCGAACACGAGGCCGGAGAGAAGCGAGAAGACGATGACGCTCACGGCGACCTTTCAGATGCCCAGCAAGTGGCGGACGACGAACACGGTGGCGAACCCGCCTCCCATGAACGCCGCGGTGGCGACCAGGGAACGCGGCGATAGTCGCGAGAGACCGCACACGCCGTGGCCGCTGGTGCAGCCGGAGCCGTAGCGCGTGCCGACGCCGACGAGCAGGCCGGCGAGGACGAGGGCGCCCCAGCCGACGTCGATCTGCGGCTTGGGAAAGGGGCCCGCCAGGAGGTACGCGGCCGGCGCGGCGAGCAGCCCGAGGACGAAGGCGAGACGCCATGCCCTGTCTCCCTTCGCGGGTTGCAGGAGGCCGGAGAGGATGCCGCTGATGCCTGCGATGCGCCCGTTGAGCAGCACGAACATGGCCGCGGCGATGCCGATGAGGAGGCCGCCGGCCACCGCGGACCATGGGGTGAAGGAGTTCCAGTCGATGCTCATGGGATCATTTCTTCGGGCAGTACACGCGGTAGAGGACTTCCAGGACCCGCATCACGTCGGGGTCGGCGACGCTGTAGAAGATGCGCTTGCCGTCGCGGCGCGTAGCGACGACACCCTCGCTGCGCAGCACGCCGAGCTGCTGCGAGAGCGTCGGCTGACGGATCTCCAGCGCCTCTTCCAGATCGCCGACGCTCATCTCTCCCTGGGAGAGCTGGCAGAGCAGCAGCAGCCGGTCTTCGTTGGCCAGCACCTTCAATGCACCAACGGCCTTGCCGGCGGCTTTACGCAGCCGGGCGGGGTCGATGAGGATGGCAGCCTTGCTCATGGAGTTTTCTCTTGATCGAAATATAGTATATTGATATATATAACGTATGTCAAGATAGCGATGTGACAAGGAGGCTCGCATGGCGGGCAGAACGACTGTCCAAGCATTCTTCGACGACCAGACGTGGACCGTCTCGTACGTCGTCAGCGACAACGCCACGCGGCACGCTGCCATCGTCGACCCGGTGCTGGACTTCGATCTCAAGTCGGGCAGCACCGGCACGAGATCCGCCGACAAGGTGATCGCTTACGTTCGGGATCACGGCCTGACGGTCGACTGGATCCTGGAAACGCACGCCCACGCGGATCACTTGTCCGCGGCGCGCCACCTGCAGGAGCAGGTCGGCGGCCGCATCGCCATCGGCGAGCACATCCGTGAGGTGCAGGCGACGTTCAAGAAGTTCTACAACCTGGAGCGAGGCTTCCTCGCCGACGGCAGTCAGTTCGACCATCTGTTCAAGGACGGCGAGACGTTCATGATCGGCGAGGTCGAAGCCAGGGCCTGGCGGGTTCCGGGCCATACGCCGGCGGACCTGGCCTACCTCGTCGACGGCGGCGTGTTCGTGGGCGACACCCTCTTCATGCCCGACCTGGGCTCGGCGCGCGCCGACTTTCCCGGCGGCGACGCCCGCACGCTCTATCGCTCGATGCGGCGCCTGCTCGACCTCCCGGCGGAGACGCGGATGTACGTCTGCCACGACTACCCGCCCCCGGGGCGGGAGCTGCGCTGGCAGACGACCGTGGCGCAGCAGCGGGCGCACAACATTCACGTGCGCGACGGCATCGGCGAGGACGACTTCGTCAGGATGCGCCAGGCGCGCGACGCGACGCTCGACGTCCCGACGCTGATCCTGCCGTCCATGCAGGTCAACGTGCGTGCCGGGCAGCTGCCGCCCGTGGAAGACAACGGCGTGGCGTACCTGCGTATTCCGGTGAACGCCTTCAAAGCCGCGCGATGACGGCTTGAGCCGTCCCGGGGTTCGTGCCACCGAGCTCGCGGAAGGCGAGAATCACTCCCCCGTTCGATTTCGGAGCCTCCCGACATGACCCGTGTCTTCAACTTCAGCGCCGGCCCGGCCGTCCTGCCCGAGCCGGTGCTGCGCCAGGCCGCCGAAGAAATGCTCGACTGGCACGGCAGCGGAATGTCGGTGATGGAGATGAGCCACCGCGGCAAGGAATTCATCGCCATCCACGCCGAGGCCGAGGCGCTGCTGCGCGAGCTGATGGCCGTCCCGGCGAACTACAAGGTGCTCTTCATGCAGGGCGGGGCGATCGGCGAGAACGCGATCGTGCCGATGAACCTCTTGCGCGGCAAGGACAGAGCCGACTACATCCACACCGGCGAATGGTCGAAGAAGTCGATCGCCGAAGCCAAGCGTTACTGCAAGGTGAACATTGCCGCCAGCGCCGAGGCGAGCGGCTTCACCTCGGTGCCGCCGCGCGAGAGCTGGCGGCTCGACCCCGAGGCGGCCTACGTGCACACCTGCGCCAACGAGACCATCGGCGGCGTCGAATACCACTTCACGCCCGACACCGGCGCCGTGCCGCTGGTGGCCGACATGTCGAGCAACATCCTCTCGCGGCCGGTCGACGTGGCCCGCTACGGCCTGATCTACGGCGGGGCGCAGAAGAACATCGGCCCGGCCGGCCTGACGATCGTGATCGTCCGCGACGACCTGATCGGCCAAGCGCACCCGTTCACGCCCTCGGCCTTCGACTACCAGCAGCAGGCCGCCAACGACTCGATGCTTAACACCCCGCCCACCTACGCGATCTACATCGCCGGGCTCGTCTTCCGCTGGATCAAGGGGCGCGGCGGCCTGGCGGCGATGGCCGAGCACAACCGCGCCAAGGCGGCGCTGCTCTACGACTACCTCGACGGCAGCGCCTTCTACCGCAACCCGGTGGCGCGCGCCGATCGCTCGCTGATGAACGTGCCCTTCAAGCTGAAGGACGAGGCCCTCGACGACGCCTTCCTCAAGGGCGCGCAGGCCGCGAGCATGGTGCAGCTGAAGGGCCACCGCTCGGTCGGCGGGATGCGCGCCTCGATCTACAACGCGATGCCGATCGAAGGCGTGCAGGCGCTGGTGGCCTACATGAAGGCGTTCGAGGCTCGTCATGGCTGAGCGCCTCGGCATCCTGGTGCTCAACCACATCTCGGCGTCGGGCCTGTCGCGGCTGCCGGCCGAGACTTACAGCGTCGGCAAGGACGTCGCCGACCCGGTGGCGATCCTGGTCCGCTCGGCCGATCTGCACGCGACGGCGATTCCCGCCAGCGTGCGCGCGATCGGCCGCGCCGGTGCCGGCACCAACAACATTCCGGTCGAGGCGATGAGCCGGCGCGGCGTGCCGGTGTTCAACGCCCCCGGCGCCAACGCCAATGCGGTGAAGGAGCTGGTGCTGGCCGGCATGCTGCTCGCGGCGCGGCAGATCGCGCCGGCGATGCGCTTCGTCGCCGCGCTCGACACCGCGGTGGCCGACCTCGACCAGGCGGTGGAGCGCGAGAAGAAGGCCTTCGCCGGCTACGAGCTCGCGGGGCAGACGCTCGGCATCATCGGCCTGGGCAAGATCGGCTGCCTGGTCGCCGATGCCGCCATCAAGCTGGGCATGAACGTGCTCGGCTACGACCCCGACATCACCGTCGACGCGGCCTGGAGCCTGCCCTCGCAGGTGCGGCGCGCGACCAGCGTCAACGAGGTGCTGAGGAAGGCGCAGTTCGTGACCCTGCACGTGCCGCTGGTGGAGGCGACGCGGCACCTGGTGAACGACGCCAACATCGGCCTGATGCGGCCCGGCGCGGTGCTGCTGAACTTCAGCCGCGAGGGCGTGGTCAGCGACAGCGCTGTGCTCGATGCCCTGGCCGCCGGCCAGCTCGGCCAGTACGTCTGCGACTTTCCGGGCGCGGCCATCCACGGCCACCCTCACGTGATCGCCCTGCCGCATCTCGGCGCCTCGACGCGCGAAGCCGAGGACAACTGCGCGGTGATGGTGGTCGACCAGCTGCGCGACTACCTCGAGCACGGCAACCTCAGCAACGCGGTGAACTTCCCGCAGGTGAGCATGGCGCGCGAATCGGCCTACCGGGTGGCGATCGCCAATGCCAACGTGCCCAACATGCTCGGCCAGATCTCGACCGCGATGGCCCACGCCGGCCTGAACATCCACAACATGATCAACAAGTCGCGCGGCGACATGGCCTACACCCTGGTCGATGTCGACAGCCCGGTCCTGCCCGAAGTGCAGGCCGGGCTGATCGCGATCGACGGCGTGCTGGCGGTGCGCTACCTGCCCGCACACTGAGCGCGCTTCAACGGAACAGGCTCTTGGGCACGCCTGCCGTCGAGAAGATGTAGTCGCGGGAATTCTCGAGCTGGGTGCGCAGCCCGGCCAGGTCCATCTCGAGCAGCCGTCCCTTCCACTTGCGCACCTTGCCGGCAACGATCACGGTCTCGACGTTGGAGCGTTCCATCAGCGAGACGACCGCGCCCGGCACGTGGTTGAGCGGGGTCACGTTGATCGCGCTGGCGTCGAGGATGATGATGTCGGCTTCCTTGCCGGGCGTGAGCGAACCGGTCTTCTCCAGCCGCAGGCCTTTCGCGCCGTTGATGGTGGCGTAGCGCAGGACGTCGCGCGCCGTCAGCAGCGGCGGCAAGGTCGGGGCGGGCGTCGGCCACTGGTTGGGGGGATAGAAGTTCCCCTGCTCGAGGATCTTCTGGTTCACGAGCGCGCGCTGCACGTTCATCGTGGAGCGCATCTGCGTGAAGAAGTCGGCCGTGAGCGTGCACTCCACATCCACGCTCAGCGACGGCTCCATGCCGAGGCTCTGCATCGTCAGGATCGGCGGTATGCCGTGGCGCATGTTCATCTCGATCGGCACCGCGAGCGAGACCTGCGCGCCGACCTCCTTGACCTTCTGCCAGGCGGCATCCGCCATCCCGGTCATGTGGATGAACAGGTTGTCCGAACCGATTCCGATGCTGCCGTTGCCACCTGTTCCAACCGCCAGCTTGTCGAAGATCGGACGGATGCCGAACGGCGAGAGGATGTGCGCGGCGATCTGCAACCC
>DATCGH010000266.1:0-2602 GCA_036509055.1 Caldimonas sp. | reverse complement strand
GCGTCGCCTCGAGCGCGAGCTGGCTCGAGGCCTCGGCCGCCTCCAGCGCCTTGACCTGGGCCGCGCCCGACTGCAGCGAGTAGTAGGCCTGGCGGGTCGTCTGGGTGACGCCCCGGCGCGCCGCCTCGAGGTCGTTGCGCGCACGCTCCTCGAGCACCAGCGTTTCCTTGATCCGGTTCTGGATCGCGCCGCCGGTGTAGAGCGGCATGTTGAGCTGCAGGCCGATGCTCGTGGTCTGGCCGAAGAGCCCCGGCTGGTAGAGGCCGCGGCCATTGCCCACCGAGGCGACCGCGTCGACCGTCGGCAGGCGCTGATTGCGCGCCTTTTCGGTCTCGAGCTGGGCGACCTCGAAGGCGACCAGCGCCCGGCGCACGGCCGGATGCTCCTCGGCCGCGCGCGAGACGTACTCCTCGACGCCGGTCTTGGGCAGCGGCAGCACCACCGGCACGGCGAGCTGCTTCGGCGCGACATTGGTCTGGCCGACCAGCTGGTCGAGGGCGATCCGCTTGGTCACCAGGTCGTTGTCGGCGGCGATCTCCTGCGCCGTCGCCAGGTCGAAGCGGGCTTGCGCCTCGCGGGTGTCGGTGATAGTGGCGGTGCCGACCTCGAAGTTGCGCTTGGCCGAGGCGAGCTGCTCGGCGATCGCCGCCTTGCTGGCGCGGGTGGTGGCGAGCGTGTCCTGGGCGCCGAGGACGTCGAAATAGGCCTGGCTGACGCGCAGCATCAGGTCCTGCTCGGCGGCGTCGAGATCGGCCAGCGACGACACCAGCGAGCGCTCCGACTGGGCGATGGCGGTGCGGTTCGACTGGTTGACGATCGGCTGTCGGCCGGTGATCTGCACGCCGTAGGAGCTGTTGGTCGGATTCGGGCTGTTGTCCAGGTAGGCCTTGAGCTCGCCGGCGTTGGCGGCGAGCGCGACGTTCGGCCGCAGCAGTGCCCGGGTCTGGTCGACCCGGTAGGGCGCCGATTCGTACTGCGCCCGCGCCGAGAGGTAGCTGGCGTCGTAGGCGTGAGCCGCGTCGTAGAGCTGGATCAGCGATTGCGCCGAAGCGAGCGAGGGCGCGAGCGTCGCCAGCGAGACGGCGAGGGCGATGGCGAGGGGCCGGGGTCGAAGGCGCGGGATCGGCATGAGGGTTCCCTGGAAGGTTCTTTTCAGAGGCGGGGGACGCGGGCCGGCAGGGCCTGTCCGGCGACGCCCGCGAGGTTATAGGCCGACTCGGGGGCAAGCCGCCCGGGAAATGCGACGACCTGCGTGGCACGGGCGCCGCGACGACGCCGGGATGCGACAGACGGCGGCCAGTCCGCCGCGGCCCGGTGCGGGAAAGGCGAGAGCACGGTCGTCCAGGCTAGAAGATGAACCGGCTCGGCTCGCCGAAGCCGATCAGCCGCGGCGCGACGGTGTCGAACAGCACGACGGTGGAGAAGCCGGCGGTGGCGCCGGCCATGGCGCTGGCTCCGGCCGCGGGCGCCGGGGCGCGGGTGACGAGCTCGGCGCGCATCACCGGCAGCTGGCCGACGATCGCCACCAGCCGGCCGCCCGGCTTGAGCTGGCCGAGCAGGACCGGCGGCACCTCGGCGACCGAGCCCGACAGGACGATCACGTCGAACGGGCCGTCGACCGGCGGGGCCTTGGACGCATCGACGTTCATCACCGTCGTGTTCATGACCCAGGCCCGCCTCAGGTTGTCGCTGGCGAAGGCCGCGAGCTGGGGATCGATCTCGAGCGTGGTCACGTGCTGCGCCTTCTGCGCCAGCAGCGCCGCCATGTAGCCCGAGCCGCTGCCGACCTCGAGCACGCGCTCGTGCCGCTGCACCGCCAGCTCCTGCAGCAGCCGGGCTTCGACCTTGGGCGCGAGCATGGACTGGCCGTTCGGCAGCGGCACCTCGGTGTCGACGAAGGCCATCGAGCGGTAGGCCGCGGGCACGAACTCCTCGCGCTTGACCACCGAGAGCAGCGACAGCACGGTGTCGTCCAGCACCTCCCAGGTGCGGATCTGCTGCTCGATCATGTTGAAGCGGGCTTGTTCGATGTTCATGGCGGGCTCGTGGCAGGCAGGGACGAGAGGACGGGCGCGGGGCGGCCGAAGATGCGGCGCTTCACCCAGCGAGAGAAGTCGTCGAGGTAGCAGTAGACGACGGGCACGACCACGAGGGTGAGGAGCGACGACGTGATCACGCCGCCGATCACCGCCTGGCCCATGGGCGCGCGCTGCTCCGAGCCTTCGGAAAGGGCGAAGGCGAGCGGCACCATGCCGAAGACCATCGCCAGGGTCGTCATCAGGATCGGGCGCAGGCGCACCTCGGCGGCATAGAGCAAGGCGGGCTCGCGGTCCATCGCCTCGCCGCGCGTCTCCAGGCCGCCGGCCTCGGTGCCGACCTCGCCGCGCTGCGCGCGGATCGCGAAATCGATCAGCAGGATCGCGTTCTTGGTCACCAGGCCCATCAGCATGACGATACCGATGATCGAGAACATGTTGAGGGTCGAGCGGAACATCAGCAGGGCCAGGACGACGCCGATCAGGGTCAGCGGCAGCGAGCTCATCAGGGCCAGCGGCTGGATGAAGCTGCGGAACTGGCTCGCCAGGATCATGTAGATGAAGAC
>DATCGH010000265.1:0-6322 GCA_036509055.1 Caldimonas sp. | reverse complement strand
TGGCGGCGGCGGTGCTCAACCATCCGGGCAACGGCATCGCCTGGCTGGCCAACAAGATCGCACCCTACGACGAGCAGCTGAACGCCGGCGACGTCGTCCTCGGCGGCTCGTTCACCCGGCCGACGACGGCGGCGCGCGGCGACGTCTTCCACATCGACTACGGGCCGCTCGGGGCCATCGCCTTCCGCTTCGCCTGAGCCGTCGAGATGTCCGCAAACCAGAGAACCCGATGAAGCAACAGAAGAACGCCTTCAAGGCCGCGCTCGCCCGGCGCGAGCCGCAGATCGGCCTGTGGCTGAGCCTCGCCGACGCCTACGTCGCCGAGATGGTCGCGACCACCGGCTTCGACTGGCTGCTGATCGACGCCGAGCATGCGCCGAACGACCTGCGCACCGTGCTCGCGCAGCTGCAGGCGGTGGCGCCGTATCCGGTCAGCCCGGTGGTGCGGCCGGTGCAGGGCGACATCGCCCTGATCAAGCAGTATCTCGACGCCGGCGTGCAGAGCCTGCTGGTGCCGATGGTCCACGACGCCAACCAGGCCGCCGAGGTGGTGGCGGCGACCCGCTATGCGCCGGCGGGCACGCGCGGCCTCGGCGGGGCGATGTCGCGGGTGACGCGCTGGAGCAAGATCGACAACTACGTCGCCGAGGCGCACGACGAGATCTGCGTCGTGGTGCAGGCGGAGTCGAGGCTGGCGATGGACAACCTCGCGGACATCGCCGCGGTCGACGGCATCGACGGCGTTTTCTTCGGCCCGGCCGACCTCTCGGCCTCGATGGGCTACCTCGGCCAGCCCGCTCATCCCGAGGTGCTGAAGGCGATCGACGCCGGCATCGCCACGGTGCTCGCCGCCGGCAAGGCGCCGGGAATCATCGACACCGATCCGGCCGTGTCCGAGCGCTACCTGAAGGCTGGCGCGCTGTTCGTCGCCGTCGGTGTCGAGGCCGACCTGCTGATTCGCGCCGCCACCGATCTCGCGCGAAAGTTCAAGCGCTGATTCGTGATGCAGTGCGCGGCGAGGGCGAGCACGTGAGACCTCGTTTTCCCTCGGCGGAGCCTCTCGAAGCCTCCCCACTGGTGAGCATCGTCTTTCAGTAGGTGCTGCAAGTCTTTGTTTTTTGGGACATTTATTCGCCAGAGAGGTAGCTCACGGAGTCGCGCCTAAGTCCTTGATTCCATTGATTTTTGTTTCCTTCCTCCGTTGACCCTGAGCGATCGCTCAGCTAAAGTGGCGCAAAGTGCACTTTAGTGGGATTTTGTGGCGAGCGTCGTATTCCAGGGTCCTGCAGCATTGACGCTCGACGGCAAAGGCCGGATCGCCATGCCCGCCCGCCACCGCGAACTGCTGGCGGCGATGGGAGTCAACCAGCTCACCCTCACCAAGCATCCCGAAGGATCGCTGCTCGTGTTCCCCCGTCCCGCGTGGGAGACGTTCCGCGACAAGGTGGCGGCCTTGCCCATGGACTCGAGCGGCTGGAAGCGGATCTTTCTCGGCAATGCGATGGACGTCGACATCGACGCCTCGTCGCGGGTCCTGATCGCCCCCGAGCTGCGCGCTTCGGCGGGACTGGTGCGCGACGTGATGCTGCTCGGCATGGGCACCCACTTCGAGCTCTGGGATGCGGAGCGTCACGCGGCGCATGAAGCCGCGGTGATGAAGTCGGCAATGCCCGACTCGCTGAAGAACTTCAGCTTCTGATGCCCGCCATGGCTCCCTCGGAGCACATCACCGTCCTCCTGCACGAGGCGGTGGAAGCGCTCGTGACGACGCCCGAGGGCCTCTACGTCGACGCCACCTTCGGCCGCGGCGGCCACTCGCGGGCGATCCTCGAGCGCCTGGCCTCGCCCGGCTGCCTGGTGGCGATCGACCGCGATCCCGAGGCGGTGCAGAGCGCCCGCGAGGCCGTGGACCTCGCCGACGACCCGCGCTTCTCGATCGAGCACGCCAGCTTCGCCAACCTGCCGGCGGTGCTCGCCGGCCGGGGCATCGCCCGGGTGCACGGCGTCCTCCTCGACCTCGGCGTCTCCTCGCCGCAGATCGACGATCCGGCGCGCGGCTTTTCCTTCCGCTTCGACGGTCCGCTCGACATGCGGATGGATCCGACCCGCGGCGAAAGCGCGGCCGAGTTTCTTGCCCGCGCCGACGAGCGCCACATTGCCGAGGTGATACGCGACTATGGGGAAGAACGGTTTGCTCTACAGGTTGCAAAGGCGGTTGTTGCTCGGCGCGAAAGCGGGCGCCCTGTTCGAACCACAGGCGAGCTGTCCGAAGTCGTGGCTGGTGCAGTACGCACCCGTGAAGCGGGCCAGAACCCTGCGACGCGCACGTTTCAGGCACTTCGGATTTTCGTCAATGCCGAGCTTGAGGAGCTCGAACAGGCCCTGAGCGCCTCGCTCGAGCTGCTGGTGCCGGGCGGTCGGCTGGTGGTGATCAGCTTCCACTCGCTCGAGGACCGGATCGTCAAGACCTTCATCGCCCGGGAGAGCCGGACCGAGTTCGACCGGCGCGCGCCCTTTGCCGAGCCGAAGCCGCACCGCCTCGCGGCGATCGCCCGGGTCAAGCCCGGCCCGGCCGAGACCGCCGCCAATCCGCGCGCGCGCTCGGCGGTGATGCGTGTCGCCGAGCGCACCGCCGAGGGCATCGGCGCCGAGGCCGGACGATGACCCGCCTCAATCTCGTGCTGCTTGTGGCGCTGCTGGTGAGCAGCGTCTACCTCGTGCGCGTCTCGTACGAATCGCGGCGGCTGTTCGCTGCGCTTGACAAGGCGCAGGGCGAGGAGCGCGCGCTCGATCACGACAGCGAGCGCCTGAAGACCGAGCTGCGCTCGCAGGCGACGCCGCTTCGGGTCGAGCGCACCGCGCGCGACCGCCTGGCGATGCGCGCGGCGACGCCGGCGGTGACCCAGTACGTCGACCTGCCGGCTCCGGCACCTCCGGCGGCCGCTTCCGGGGCGACGCGATGAACCGCAAGCCCGCCGCCAAGCCGCGCTCGGCCGCCAGCGCACGCAGCGTCAACTACTCGACCAGCCCGCTGCTGGCGACGCCGACGCCGCCCTGGCGCTCCAAGCTCCTGGTGGCGATGGTCGGCCTCGGCTTCGCGGTGCTGCTCGGGCGGGCGATCTACGTGCAGATCGTCGCCGCGCCGTTCTTTCTCAAGCAGGGCGAGATCCGCTACGGCCACACCCTCGAGCTGGCGGCGAGCCGGGGCCGGATCGTCGACCGCAACGGCCTGATCCTGGCGGCGAGCATTCCGGCGCCGTCGATCTGGGCGATTCCGAAGGACCTCGAAGGCGACGCCGCCAGCCGCGCCAGGCTGGCCCGGCTGCTCGACATGACCAGCGCCGAGCTCGAGCGCCGACTCGACGACAACCCGAACTTCGTCTGGCTGCGCCGCCAGGTCGACGACGCCGTCGCCGAGCAGGTGAAGCAGCTCGGCATCCGCGGCATCCACGAGGTGCGCGAATACAAGCGCAAGTACCCCGAGGGCGAGGCGGCGGCGCACGTCGTCGGCTTCACCAACGTCGAGGACCGCGGCCAGGAGGGGGTCGAGCTCGCGTTCCAGAAGGAGCTCGCCGGCCGCAACGGCAGCCGCCGGGTCATCAAGGACCGGCTCGGCCGCGTCGTCGAGGACATCGGCGAGAGCGTCGCCCCGGTCGACGGCCAGGACATCGGCCTGGCCGTCGATTCGAAGGTGCAGTTCTTCGCCTATCAGAAGATCCGCGACGCGGTCGCGGCCAACAAGGCCAAGGCGGGCAGCGTGGTCGTGCTCGACGCCCAGACCGGCGAGGTGCTGGCGCTCGCCAACTTTCCCAGCTACGCCCCGGCGGACCGGAAGAACCTGACCGGCGCGCAGCTGCGCAACCGGGCCCTGACCGACACCTTCGAGCCCGGCTCGACGATGAAGCCCTTCGTCGCCGCCTGGGCGCTGGAGAGCGGCCGGGTGACGCCGAGCACCGTGATCCAGACCGCGCCCGGCAAGATGACGCTCACCGGTTCGACCATCACCGACTCGCATCCGCACGGCAACCTCACGGTCACCGAGGTGATCCAGAAGTCGAGCAACGTCGGCGCGGTGCGGATGGCGATGAGCTTCACGCCGCGCGAGATGTGGGAGCTGTACAGCGCGGTCGGCTTCGGGCAAAAGCCCCAGCTCGGCTTTCCCGGCGTCGTCACCGGGCGGCTTCGGCCCTACAAGACCTGGCGGCCGATCGAGCAGGCGACGATGAGCTATGGCTACGGCCTCTCGGCCTCGTTGTTCCAGATCGCCCATGCCTACACCGTGTTCGCCCACGACGGCGAGCTGATCCCGGTGACCATGACCCGGCCGCTCGGCCAGCCCGCGGGCCAGCCGGTCTCGGGCGTGCGCGTCATCTCTCCCAAGACCGCGGCGACGGTGCGCGACATGCTGCACCTGGTGACCCTGCCCGGCGGCACCGCGCCCAAGGCCCAGGTCATGGGCTACTCGGTCGGCGGCAAGAGCGGCACCGCCTACAAGCAGGAGGGCGCCGGCTACGCGGAGAAGAAGTACCGCGCCTGGTTCGTCGGCATGGCGCCGATCGGCCATCCGCGGATCATCGTCGCGGTGATGGTCGACGAGCCGACGGCCGGAAAATGGTACGGCGGCGACGTCGCCGCGCCGGTCTTCAGCGAGGTCGTGCAGCAGACGCTGCGCATGATGGGCGTGCAGCCCGACCTCGACGTCAAGCCGCAGATCGTGTCGCGCGACGTGCCCGCGGAAACGGAGAGCTTCTGATGGCGGCCGCCCTGGCCACGCTCGACTCGCGCGATGCGGCGCATGCCTGGCTGCTGCTGCGCCAGGTGCGACGCCTGGTCGGCGACAGCCGCAAGGTGGCGCCGGGCGATGCCTTTGTCGCCTGGCCCGGCTACGCCAGCGACGGTCGTCGGCACGTGCCCGACGCGCTGCGTGCCGGCGCCGTCGCCTGCCTGGTGGAGGCCGAAGGCGCCGCCGGCCTCGGCTTCGAGGGCGAGCCGCGGGTCGCGGCGATGCGCGGCCTGAAGGCCGCCGCCGGCGACATCGCCAGCCGCTTTCTCGGCGCGCCGAGCGAGAAGCTCGACGTCATCGCCGTCACCGGCACCAACGGCAAGACCTCGACCGCCTGGTGGGTGGCGCAGGCGCTGGCGGCGCTCGGCCGGCGCTCGGCGGTGATCGGCACCCTCGGCATCGGCGAGCCGCCGCTCGCGACCGCACCGGCCGGCGCGGTGCCCTCGCTGGCATCGACCGGCCTGACCACCCCCGACCCGATCACCCTGCAGACCGCGCTGGCCGACTTCGCGGCCCGCGGCTTCTCGAGCTGTGCGATCGAGGCGTCCTCGATCGGCATCGTCGAGCATCGCCTCGCCGGCACCCGGGTGGCGGTGGCGGTGTTCACCAACTTCACCCAGGACCATCTCGACTACCACGGCGACATGATGGCCTACTGGCAGGCCAAGGCGCAGCTCTTCGCCTGGCCGGGACTGCGCGCCGCGGTGGTCAACCTCGACGACGCGCAAGGCGTCGAGCTCGCGCACGCGCTGGCGGCCTCGCCGATCGACACCTGGACCGTCTCGACCCGCGGCGCCGCGCGGCTCGTGGCCCTGAACGTCCGCTACGACCGCGACGGCCTCGCCTTCGAGGTTCGCGAAGGCGAGACGAGCGTGGCAATCGCCACGCCGCTGATCGGCGACTACAACGTCTCCAACCTGCTGGCGACGCTGGGCGTGCTGCGTGCCCTCGGCGTCGACCTCGCGGCCGCGGCCGCGGCCTGCGCCGCGCTGACGCCGGTGCCGGGCCGGATGCAGCGGATCGGCGACCACGCCGCCGCCGCGAGCCGGCCCGAGGTCGTCGTCGACTACGCCCACACGCCCGATGCGCTCGAGAAGGCACTGGCCGGGCTGCGCCCGCTCGCCGCCGAGCGCGGCGGCAAGCTCTGGTGCGTGTTCGGCTGCGGCGGCAACCGCGATGCCGGCAAGCGCCCGGTGATGGGTGCGATCGCGATCAAGCTCGCCGAGCACGTGGTCGTGACCAGCGACAACCCGCGACTCGAGTCGCCCGACTTCATCCTCTCGCAGATCCTGGTCGGCACGATCGGCCACGATGAGGTCGACGTGATCGAGAACCGGGCCGAGGCGATCCGCCACGCGGTCCGCTCGGCGGCCGCCGCCGACGTGATCCTGCTCGCCGGCAAGGGCCACGAGGACTACCAGGACATCGGCGGCGTGAAGCATCCGTTTCTCGACGCGGCGCACGCTGAAGCGGCGCTGGCGGAGCGGGCGAAGGCGGGGGCCGCCGCGTCGACCGCCGCGGCGGGCTCGGCCCCCGGCG
>DATCGH010000264.1:0-4467 GCA_036509055.1 Caldimonas sp. | reverse complement strand
ACCGAAGGCTTCCTTTCCTTCAGGTAGCGCGACACGCCGGTGATGGTGCCGGTGGTGCCCATCGCGCTCACGAAGTGCGTGATGCGCCCCTCGGTGTCCTGCCAGATCTCGGGGCCGGTGGTCTCGTAGTGCACCAGCGGGTTGTCGGGGTTGGCGAACTGGTCCAGCACGCGGCCCTTGCCGTCCTTCTGCATCTGCTCGGCGAGGTCGCGCGCGTACTCCATGCCGCCGGAGCGCGGCGTCAGGATCAGCTCGGCGCCGAACGCCTTCATCGTCTGCGCCCGCTCGACGCTCAGGTCCTCCGGCATGATCAGCAGCATCCGGTAGCCGCGGATCGCTGCCGCCATCGCCAGGGCGATGCCGGTGTTGCCCGAGGTCGCCTCGATCAGGGTGTCGCCGGGCTTGATGGTGCCGCGCTCCTCGGCGCGGCGGATCATGCTGATCGCCGGCCGGTCCTTGACCGAGCCCGCGGGGTTGTTGCCTTCGAGCTTGCCCAAGAGGACGTTGCCGCGCTCCTCGTTGCCGGCGCCGGGCAGGCGAAGCAGGCGCACCAGCGGCGTCGCACCGATCGTGTCTTCGATCGTCGGGTAGCGGGGCGCTGCGGACGTCATCCGGCCATTGTCGCAAAGGCCCGCCTCCGTCGCATCCCGAAGCGGCAGGGAACGAGTTGACAGACTCACTGGTGCCTCGGGTCGGAATCGAACCGACACTCCTCGCGGAACGGGATTTTGAGTCCCGCGCGTCTACCAATTTCGCCACCGAGGCCACGGGGCTGGAGAGGCGGCCAGTTTGCCATAGGAGCAGATCTCGACGCGCCCCGTAGACTCTCGCCTCCGCCCAGCATTCCACGCGCCCCGCATGCCTTCGCTTCCGCCCGCCACGCAGGCGCTCCTTCTCGCCAACGTCGCGGTGTTCTTCCTCGAACGGGTGATCGGCGGGGCGCTGTTCGGGCCGCTCGCCCTCTGGCCGCTCGGCAGCGGCAACTTCTTTCCCTGGCAGATCCTCAGCTACTCTTTCCTGCACGGCAGCTTCGAGCACCTGTTCTTCAACATGCTCGGCCTGTGGATGTTCGGCTCGGAGCTCGAGCACGTCTGGGGCCAGAAGCGCTACGTTCAGTTCTACACCGCCAGCGTCGTCGCGGCGGCGTTGACCCAGCTTCTGGTCGCTGCGCTGCTCGGCACGCACGCGCCGACCATCGGCGCCTCGGGCGGCCTGTTCGGCCTGCTGCTCGCCTTCGCGATGATCTTTCCCAACCGGATCATCCTGCTGTTCTTCGTCATCCCGATGAAGGCGAAGTGGCTGGTCGCGCTCTACGGCCTGCTCGAGCTCTACCAGGGCGTCTACGTCATGAACAGCGGCGTCGCCCACTTCGCCCACCTCGGCGGCATGCTCGGCGGGCTGCTGACGATCCGCTACTGGCGCCGCCAGCCGCCGTTCGGTCGACGCTGATCGCCTTCCGGCGGGGAAAAAGCCCCTGCGGCCCTCCCGGCCATCGGCGCGGATCATGCTTCGCAGAACCGATCCGAACCGAGCGAGGGCCGCCATGACCGAGCCAGATCTTCTGCGGACGCTGCTGCCTACGCGCTGGCATCGCCCGGCGCTGGCCTTCACCCTCTCGCTCGCTGCCTGCCTCGGCGGCGAGAGCGCGGCACGGGCCGAGACCGCGGCCGACATCGCCGGTCCAGCCAACGCGGTGCTGGCGCGGCTCGAGGAGCGCAAGGCCGCGCTGGCGCGCGCCGGCGCCTCAGTGGTCGGCGTGGAGGTCCGCGCGCTCGAGGACGCGCGCTCGATCGCCACCCTCGGCCACAGGCGTGCCGGCTCGGGCGTCGTCATCGGCGCCGACGGCCTGGTGCTCACCATCGGCTACCTCATCCTCGAGGCCGACCATGTCGACCTGGTCGACGGCAACGGCCGGCACCTGCCGGCGCGGGTGGTCGCCTACGACCTGGCCTCGGGCTTCGGCCTGCTGCAGGCGCTGACCCCGCTTCCCCTCGCGCCGGTGCCGCTCGGCGTCTCGGCGGCGATCAAGGGCGACGAGCCGCTGCTGGTCGCCAGCGGCGGCGACGAAGCCGACCTCAGCCTGGCGCGGATGGTGTCGCGCCGGGCGTTCTCCGGTTACTGGGAATATCACATCGACGGCGCCCTGTTCACCGCGCCCGCCCGCACCGACCACAGCGGCGCGGGCCTGTTCAACGCCGAGGGCGAGCTCGTCGGCATCGGCTCGCTGGTGGTGACCGACGCCGCCGGCAACGCGGCGATGCCGGTGCGCGGCAACATGTTCGTGCCGGTCGACCTGCTCAAGCCCATCCTCGCCGAGCTGCGCGCTTCCGGTGCCTCGCGCGCCAGCACCCGGGCCTGGCTCGGCCTGAACTGCGTCGAGTTCGGCGGCCACGTGCGCGTGATCCGGCTGACCGCGGGCAGCCCGGCCGAGGAGGCGGGCCTCGAGCCCGGCGACCTGATCGTCGCCATCGACGGCGCTCCGGTCTCCGACCTCGCCTCGTTCTACAAGACGCTGTGGCGCGACCCGCGCGCCGAGCGCGACGTCACCCTCGACGTGCGGCGCGGCGCCGAGTTGCGCCGCCTGATGGTGCGCTCGGTCGACCGGATGAAGACCCTGAGCCGGCCGCAGGGCGTCTAGCCCCGGCGCCGCCCGGCCGAGGCCCTGGCGCGGCTAGTAGCCGAGCGAGCGGTCGATCGCGTTCGGCGCCCGCTCGCCGCGTTGCTGGGCGCGCAGCGCGGCCACGAACTGGCCGCAGATCACCTCCGGCGAGGACTGCGCGGCGATGTGCGGCGTGATCGTGATGCCCGGCACCGACCAGAGCGGATCGTCGTCGGCCATCGGCTCTCTCCGCTGCACGTCGAGGGCCGCGCCGGCGAGATGGCCCGAGCGCACCGCGGCGATCAGGTCGGGCTCGACGACATGCGCGCCACGGGCGACGTTGACGACATAGCCGCCCGGCGGCATCGCCGCGAAGGCACGGCCGTCGAGGAGGCCTTCGGTCGCCTCGGTCAGGGGCAAGGCGCAGACGACGACGTCGCTCTGCCCGAGCAGCGTCGTCAGCCGCTCCGGCGAGCGCCGGTTCCAGCCGCGCGCCTGCAGGCCGACGCGGCCGAGCCAGTCGACGATCTCGCCGCCCATCGCGCCGGTGCCGAGCACGAGCACGCGGTGCCGCGCGATCGGCAAAGGATTGCGCAGCCAGGAGCGCTGCTGCTGCTGCGCCGCGTAGCGCTCGAGCTCGCGCGCGTGGCGCAGGACCATGGTCACCACGAATTGGGCGATGCCCGCGGCCTGCTCCGGATCGACGATGCGCGAGACGACGACGTGCGGCGCCAGGTCCGGGACGAGCAGCTTCTCGACGCCGGCCGCCGTCGAGCAGACCCAGCCGAGCCGCGGCATGCGCGCGGCCAGGCCCGAGGGCAGGCGCCAGCCGAGAGCGATGTCGACCGTCGCCAGCTCGGCGTCGGCGAGGGCCGAGCGGTACTCCACCAGCTCGAGCTCGGGGGCGAGCGCGGAGATCGCCTCGATGTACGGCGCCGCCGGCATCGGCTGCGTCAGCAGCAGGACCTTCATGCGGCGAGGAAGTTGCCGCAGTGGGCGAAGCGCTGCATCGGATCCGCGCCCGGGCCGCGGGCGACGCCGCTCGGGTCGTCGCCGTGCGCCACCGCCGCCAGCTGCTCGCGCAGGAAGCGGCGCAAGAGGGCCACGCCGCGGTCGCTGGTGCGCAGGTGCTCGGCCGCATGGGCCGCGATCGGCCCCTGGCTGACCTGGGCCTCGTAGTCGCCGGGGAAGTCGCGATGCTCGGCCTCGCTCAGCTCCCACCAGAACTTGCCGTTCATCTTCGAGCGCATCCGGCCGATGTCGCCCGGCTGCTTCACCCGCCCGGCGACGTAGATGCGGAAGTGCAGGTCGTCGATCGGCAGCACCCAGCCGATCGACTCGACCGGGCCGAAGCTGCCGAGGCGCGGGCTCGGCACGACCCGGAGCGTCGGCATCGCCGCCTCGGTGACACGGTGCAGGCGCCGGCCGCCCTCGAGATCGCGATAGCTGGTGACGCGCACGCCGCGCTCGGTCGTCTGCCAGTGGACTTCGGGCATCTGCGCCATCGCCGGCACGAACTGATGGCCCGAGAACACGCCATGCAGGATCGGCACGTGCAGGCTGTCGACCACGTTCTCCCAGTGCTGCAGCCAGTTGCAGGGAACGATCGGCGGGCCGCCGCCGCCGAGGCTGGTGTCGTCGGCCTCGAGCGACTCGCCCTCGCCGAGCTGCTCGAGCACGTCGATCCGCGGCAGCAGCGGCTTCTTCTCGGCCGGGCCGAGGTAGGCGAACAGCAGGCCGTAGCGCTCCTCCAGCGGATACCAGGGCTGGCGGACGTTGCCGCGGAGCTTGCCGCCTTCGGGCTCGCACGGCTGGTCGAGGCAGCGGCCGTCGACCGAGAACATCCAGCCGTGATAGCAGCAGCGGAT
>DATCGH010000263.1:0-2761 GCA_036509055.1 Caldimonas sp. | reverse complement strand
ACGCGACCATCGTCTTCGTCGTCTGCGATCGCGGCGATCGCTACCTCTCCACCGGAGTCTTCCCCGCGTGAGCTACGAAACAAGGTTCTGCACCAACTGCGCCACCGCCCTTGCATCGATCTCGCAGGAGGAAGACGGCGGCGCCAAGACGCGCCTGCGCTGCCCGGCCTGCGGCTGGACCCACTGGGGCAACCCGACGCCGGTGCTGGCCGCGGTGATCGAGCTGGTCGACCGCGACGGCCACCTGCTGCTCGCCCGCAACGCTGCCTGGCCCGGCAAGTTCTTCGGCCTGATCACCGGCTTCATGGAAGCGGGCGAGTCGCCGAAGGAAGGGATCGCGCGCGAGGTCTTCGAGGAAACCGCGCTCACCGCCGAATCGGTGTCGCTGATCGGCGCCTACGAGTTCCTGCGTATGAACCAGGTGATCATCGCCTACCACGTCGCCGCGCGCGGCGAGATCCGGCTCTCGCCCGAGCTTGTCGACTACCGGACGGTCGCGCCGGAGAAGGTCAAGTGCTGGCCGGCCGGCACCGGCCATGCGCTCGCCGACTGGCTGCGCACGCGCGCCATCGAGCCGCAGTACATGGAGCTGCCGCCCGGCAAGCGCGCCACCGAAGTCGACGTCGATTGAGGCCAGAAGGACCGAACGCCATGGATGCCCAGAAAGAGCTCGATACCCGCGGCATGAACTGCCCGCTGCCGATCCTCAAGGCGAAGAAGGCCCTGGCCGAGATGTCGAGCGGCGACGTGCTCAAGGTCGTTGCCACCGACCCCGGCTCGGTGCGCGACTTCCAGGCCTTCGCCCGTCAGACCGGCAACGAGCTGCTCGAGCAGACCAGCGCGAACGACGAGTTCGTCCACTTCCTGCGTCGGCGCTAGAGCACCAGGTTCTTGAGCCAGGCGCGAAAGTCGGGCCCGAGCTCCGTATTGGCCAGCGCCAGCTCGACGTTGGCCTGCAGAAACCCTTCCTTGCTGCCGCAGTCGTAGCGCTTGCCGTCGTAGCGGTAGGCGAACACCTTCTCGTGCTTCAGCAGGCCGGCGATGCCGTCGGTGAGCTGGATCTCGCCGCCGACGCCGCGTGTCTGGTGGGCGATCTCGTCGAACACCCGCGGCGTCAGAACGTATCGGCCGGCGACGCCGAGGCGGGAGGGGGCGACGTCGGCAGCGGGCTTCTCGACGATACGGGTGATGTCGACCAGCCGATCGCCGACGGCATCGCCGGCGACGATGCCGTAGCGCCGGGTGTGCTCCGCCGGCACTTCCTGAACGGCGATGATCGACGCCTTCTTCGCCTCGAACTGCGCCACCATCTGCGCCAGGATTGGCGGCGTGCCGATCATCAGGTCGTCGGGCAGGAGCACGGCGAACGGGTTGTCGCCGACGACGTGGCGGCCGCACAGCACCGCGTGCCCGAGGCCGAGCGCCTTCGGCTGGCGCACGAACACGCAGTCCATGTCGTCGGGCTTGACCGCGTGCACTGTCGCAAGCAGATCGGGCTTGTTCGACTTCTCGAGCGCGTCCTCGAGCTCGAAGGTGGAGTCGAAATGGTCCTCGATCGCCCGCTTGTGCCGGCCGGTGACGAAGATCATCTGCCGGATGCCGGCGGCGTAGGCCTCCTCGACGGCGTACTGCACCAGCGGCTTGTCGACGATCGGCAGCATCTCCTTCGGCAAGGCCTTGGTGGCCGGAAGAAAGCGCGTGCCGAGGCCGGCTACGGGAAAAATCGCATGTCTGACTAACATCTACTTACAATCCTCGAGGTCGATGAATTCTGGCACGCGGCAGGCCTTCGCCGACCCCCGCACACCCCCCTGATCCAATGGACCTGCTCGTCGTCGAGACGCTCGAAGCCGATGTCCTCGAATGGCTGGCCCTGCGCCATAGCATTCGGCATGCCCCCGACCTGGCGCACACGCCGCGCGAGTTCCGCCGCGCCCTCCACAACGTCCGGGCGGCGATCATTCCGGCCTCGGTGACGATCGATACCGAGACCCTCGATTTCGCGCCGGTGCTGAAGGCGATCGGCCGGGTCAGCGCCGGCGCCGAGAACATCGATCTCGCCGCCTGCGAGCGGCGGCAGATCGAAGTGGTGCGCAGCCTCACCGCCAGCGCCCGGGCCGAGGCCGAGTTCGCCATCGGCGCCGTGCTGTCGCTGCTGCGCCGGGTGCCGGTGCGCAACGCCGACGGCAGCGTCACCGGCCGCGAGCTCGGCGGCGCAACCGTCGGCCTGGTCGGCATGTCGCCCACCGCGCGTTCGATCGCCCAGCTGCTTTCCGGCTTCGGCGCCCGGGTCATCGGCTACGACCCGGCGCTGCACGCGCGCGAGAGCGTCTGGCAGCTCTGGAAGGTGGCGCCGGTGGGCCTGCGCGAGCTGTTCGAGCGGGCCGACGTCGTTTGCGTGCAGCTCGCCTACTTCAGCCGCTATCACGGCCTGCTCGGCGACCGCTTCCTCACCCACTGCAAGCCCAGCCAAGTGCTGGTAAGCACCGCCCATTCCGGCCTGTTCGACGAGACCGCGCTGGCGGCAGCGCTGAAGGGCGGGCGGATCGCCGCCGCCTGGTTCGACAGCCTCGAGCCGGGCGCGCTCGATCCGGAGCGGCCGCTGTACGGCATCCCGACGCTCCAGGTCACGCCGCGCGTCGCCGCCACCACGCGCGAGGCACGCCAGCGCAGCGCCTGGGCGGTGGCGCGGCGGATCGACGAGCTGCTCGAGCTCGTGCCCGAGAGCGCCAGCGATCTCAGCGAGACGACGATTCCAGGC
>DATCGH010000262.1:0-5913 GCA_036509055.1 Caldimonas sp. | reverse complement strand
GCGTCGAACCAGTGCACGTGCGACGGCGCGGCGTGGATCGCGACGATGTCGCCGACGTTCGGGTGCGGCATCGTCGCGTCGAGCCGTGCCGTGAAGAGCGTCTCGCCGAGCAGGCCGTAGACGAGGCGCTCGGCGCCGAGCATCTCGAGCGCCTGCACGCGCAGCGGCCAGGCCGCGGCGCTCAGGTCGTTGCCGATCTCGACGTGCTCGGGACGGACGCCCATCACCAGCTCGCCGGCGCGCGGCGCCGGCATCGCCAGCGGCAGCAGCTGGCCGCCGGCGGTGAAGCCCGCGCCTTCGGCGTGGCCGTGCACCAGGTTCATCGGCGGCGAGCCGATGAAGCCGGCGACGAAGGTCGTCGCCGGCCGGTGATAGACCTCGTCGGGCGTGCCGATCTGCTCCATGCGGCCGGCGTTCATGACGATCATCCGCTCGGCCAGCGTCATCGCCTCGACCTGGTCGTGGGTGACGAAGAGCGAGGTCGTGCGCAGCTCGCGGTGCAGCTTCTGGATCTCGAGGCGGGTCTGCGCGCGCAGCTTGGCGTCGAGGTTCGAGAGCGGCTCGTCGAACAGGAAGACCGCCGGCTGGCGCACGATCGCGCGCCCCATCGCGACGCGCTGGCGCTGCCCGCCCGAAAGCTCGCGCGGCTTTCGCTGCAGGAAGGGTTCGAGCTCGAGGATCTTCGCCGCCTTGTCGACCCGAGTGCGGATCTCGGCCTCGGGCACCCTGGCGATTTTCAGCCCGTACGCCATGTTGGCGAAGACCGTCATGTGCGGGTACAGCGCGTAGTTCTGGAACACCATGGCGATGTCGCGGTCCTTGGGCTCGAGGTCGTTGACCACCCGCTCGCCGATGCGGAGCTCCCCCGAAGTGATGGGCTCGAGGCCCGCCACCATGCGCAGCAGCGTCGACTTGCCGCAGCCCGACGGGCCGACGATGACGACGAACTCGCCGTTCTCGATCTCGGCGTTCACGCCGTGGATGACGGCATTGGCCTTCGGCCCGAAGCCGTAGCGCTTGACGACGTTGCGTAGCGAGATGGCGCCCATGGATGTCCGTCGATGTCCTTTGCTCAGGGGATCACTTCTCGGTGTCGACCAGGCCCTTGACGAACCAGCGTTGCATGAAGATGACGATCAGTGCCGGCGGCAGCATGGCGAGCATCGCCGTGGCCATCACCAGGTTCCACTGCTGCGCCGCCTCGCCGCCGGCGATCATCCGCTTGATGCCGATCACCACCGGGTACATGTTCTCGTTGGTGGTCACGAGCAGCGGCCACAGGTACTGGTTCCAGCCGTAGATGAACTGGATGACGAAGAGGGCCGCGATCGAGGTGGCCGAGAGCGGCACCAGCACGTCCTTGAAGAAGCGCATCGGTCCGGCGCCGTCGACGCGTGCCGCCTCGACCAGCTCGTCGGGCACGGTCATGAAGAACTGGCGGAACAGGAAGGTCGCAGTCGCCGAGGCCATCAGCGGCACGGTCAGGCCGGTGTAGCTGTTCAGCATGCCGAGGTCGGAGATGACCTGGTAGGTGGGAAAGATGCGCACCTCGACCGGCAGCATTAGCGTGACGAAGATCATCCAGAAGACGACCTGCTTGAACGGGAAGCGGAAGTAGACGATCGCGAACGCCGAAAGGAGCGAGATCGCGATCTTGCCGACGGCGATCACCACGGCCGAGACCAGGCTCACCCACATCATGCGGGCGACCGGCGCCCCCGAGCCGGGGCCGCGCTCGCTGCCGGTGAGCGCGGCCTCGTAGTTGTGCAGGAACTGGTCGCCCGGCAGGAGCGGCATCGGTGCCTGGATGATTTCCTGTGCGGTATGCGTCGAGGCGACGAAGGTCAGGTACACCGGGAAGGCGACGACCAGCACGCCGACCAGCAGTACGGCGTGCGAGAGCATATCGAGCAGGGGGCGGCGCTCGACCATCATGACGGCGACCCCGGGGCGATGCGATCCATCAGTAGTTCACCCGGCTCTCGACAAAGCGGAACTGGACGACGGTGAGGGTGATGACGATGACCATGAGCACGACCGACTGCGCCGCCGAGCCGCCCAGGTCGAGCGCCTTGAAGCCGTCGAAGTAGAGCTTGTAGACCAGCACGGCCGTTTCCTTGCCCGGACCGCCCTCGGTTGCCGCATCGATGATGCCGAAGGTTCCGAAGAAGGCGTAGATGACATTGATCACGAGCAGGAAGAAGGTCGTCGGCGAAAGCAGCGGAAAGACGATCGTCCAGAAGCGCCGCCACGGCCGGGCGCCGTCGATCGCCGCCGCTTCGAGCAGCGATTTCGGGATCGACTGCAGGCCGGCGAGGAAGAACAGGAAGTTGTAGGAAAGCTGGTTCCAGACGGCGGCCATGACGATGATCGCCATCGCGTCGTTGGCGTCGAGCAGGTGGTTCCACTGGATGCCGAAGTGGCGCAGCGCGTACGAAACCACCCCGACGCTCGGCGCGAACATGAACAGCCATAGCGCCCCGGCCACGGCCGGCGCCACCGCGTACGGCCAGATCAGCAGCGTCTTGTAAACGATGGCCGCCTTGATCACGCGGTCGGCATAGACCGCCAGCACCAGCGCGAGGACGATGCCGATCACGGCGACGAGGATCGAGAACACCGCCGTCGTGCGAAACGAGGCGAGGTAGCTCGGGTCGCTGAAGATCCGCTGGAAATTGGCGAAGCCGACCCACTCGGTGCTGGTGCCGAAGGCGTCCTGCTGCTGCAGCGACTGCAGCACCGTCTGCCCCGCCGGCCAGAAGAAGAAGACGAGGATCACTGCCGCCTGGGGCGCGATGAGCACCCAGGGCAGCCAGGCCGAACGGAAGACGACGCGCTTCTCGGCGGCCACTGGCCCTCCTCGGTCAGGACTTGTTGGCGGCCTGGAAGCGCTCCAGCTGCTCGTTGCCGCGCTTCACGGCCTCGTCGAGCGCTTCCTTGGCGCCCTTCTTGCCGCCCCACACCTGCTCGAGCTCCTCGTCGACGATGGTGCGGATCTGCAGGAAGTTGCCGAGGCGGATGCCGCGCGACTTGTCCGTGGTCTTGCGGATCATCTGGTTCACCGCCACGTCCGCGCCCGGGTTCTCCTTGTAGAAGCCGCTCTTCTCGGTGAGCTTGAAGGCGGCCGTCGTGATCGGCAGGTAGCCAGTCCGCTTGTGGCTCGCCGACTGCACCTCGGGGCTTGACAGGTAGTTGAAGAACGAGGCGACGCCCTTGTAGTGGTCGGCGGGCTTGCCGGACATGACCCAGAGGCTGGCGCCGCCGATCACGGTGTTCTGCGGGGCGCCGGGAACGTCCTGGTAGTAGGGCAGGGGGGCGACGCCGAATTCGAACTTGGCGTTCTTCTTGATCGCGCCGAGCAGGCCCGCCGAGGCGGTGATCATGGCGCACTCGCCCGAAGGGAAGGTGACGTCGGCCTTGTTGTCGCGCCCCTTGTAGATGAACAGGCCCTGCTTGGCCATGTTCTCCAGGTCCTGGATGTGGCGCACGTGCAGCGGGCCGTTGAAGACGAGGCGCGCGTCCGTGCCGTTCATCCCGTTGCCCTTGGTCGCGAACTCGATGTTGTGCCAGGCGGAGAAGCTTTCGAGCTGGGTCCAGCTGATCCAGCTCGTCGTGAACGGGCACTTGTGGCCGGCCGCCTTGAGCTTGGCCGCAGCCAGGGCGACTTCGGCCCAGGTGACCGGCGGCTTGTTCGGGTCGAGGCCCGCCGTCTTGAAGGCGTCCTTGTTGTAATAGAAGATCGTCGTCGAGCTGTTGAACGGCATGCTGAGCATCTGCCCGTTTGGCGCGGTGTAGTAGCCCGCGACCGCCGACACGTAGGCGCTCTGATCGAACTGCAGGCCGGAGTCCTTCATCACCTTGCCGACCGGCACGATCGCGCCCTTGCTGGCCATCATGGTCGCCGTGCCGACCTCGAACACCTGGAGGATGTCGGGCTGGTTGCCGGCGCGGAACGCGGCGATGCCCGCGGTCAGCGTTTCCGGGTAGCTGCCCTTGAAGGTGGGAACGACCTTGTACTGCTTCTGACTGTCGTTGTAGCCCTTGGCCAGGTCGTTGACCCACTCGCCGAGCGCACCGCCCATCGCGTGCCACCACTGGATTTCCGTCTGCGCCTGCGCCGGAGTCGCGATGGCGACCAGCGTGGCGAGCGAGCACGAGACCAGGAACTTCGACTTCATGACGACTCCGTGAATTGAGGGGCGCGAGATTCGCAAGGCGGCGCGATTGTCGCGACCCGGAATGACAGCCGCGTTTATCGCGCGGCCGGTCCTCGCCGGGCAAGCGGGAATACCCGCCGCGAGAGCCTCGGCAAGGGGCCCGGCGGAGCCCGTTTTGCTGCGCTGCGGTACGATGCCCTGCGCCCTTGCCGCCTCGGCAGCACCGACCCCATCATGAATGCCCCGCTGCCGCTGACCCGCATCGCCGACACCGACGACGGCGTCGCCGCGGCCGCGCCGCGGCTGCGCGAGATTCCCTACAACTACACCTCGTTCTCCGACCGCGAGATCGTCATCCGCCTGCTCGGGCCGCGCGCCTGGGAGGTGCTGGGCCTCCTGCGCAGCGAGCGCCGCACCGGCCGCTCGGCGCGCATGCTCTACGAGGTGCTGGGCGACATCTGGGTGGTGCAGCGCAACCCCTATCTCCAGGACGACATGCTCGACAACCCGCGCCGGCGTCGGTTGTTGATCGAGGCGCTCCAGCACCGGCTCGGCGAGGTCGAGAAGCGTCGCACCCCGGCCGCGGACGCGGCCCGCGACGCGGTCGTCGGCGAGCTGCTGCAGCTCTCGCGCGACGCCGTCGAGGCCTTCGCCGCCCAGTTCCGCGCCGCCTGGGACCTGCGCAAGCGCACCGTGCGCCGGCTCGCGCGCGTGACCGCCAAGGACAACATCAAGTTCGACGGCCTGTCGCGGGTCTCGCACGTCACCGACGCCACCGACTGGCGGGTCGAGTATCCGTTCGTCGTTCTCACCCCCGACACCGAGGCCGAGATGGCGGCGCTGGTCGCCGGCTGCATCGAGCTCGGCCTGACGATCATTCCCCGCGGCGGCGGCACCGGCTACACCGGCGGCGCGGTGCCGCTCACCTGGGCCAGCGCGGTCATCAACACCGAGAAGCTCGAGGCGATGACCGAGGTCGAGCAGGTCGCGCTGCCGGGCGTGGAAGGCACGGTGGCGACGATCTGGAGCGAGGCTGGCGTGGTCACCCAGCGGGTCGCCGAGGCGGCCGAGCGGGCCGGCTTCGTCTTCGCCGTCGACCCGACCTCGGCCGAGGCCTCGTGCATCGGCGGCAACGTCGCCATGAACGCCGGCGGCAAGAAGGCGGTGCTCTGGGGCACCGCGCTCGACAACCTCGCCTCCTGGCGGATGGTGACCCCGCAAGCCAAGTGGCTCGAGGTGACACGCCTCGGCCACAACCTCGGCAAGATCCACGACGCCAAGGTGGCGAGCTTCGAGCTCAAGTACTTTGACGCCAGCGGCAAGAAGCTCGAGCGGACCGAACGGCTCGACATCCCCGGCCCCGTTTTCCGTAAGGAAGGCCTCGGCAAGGACGTCACCGACAAGTTCCTCGCCGGCCTGCCGGGCATCCAGAAGGAAGGGTGCGACGGCCTGATCACCTCGGCGCGCTGGATCTTGCACCGCATGCCGGACCACGTGCGCACCGTTTGCCTCGAGTTCTTCGGCAACGCCAAGGACGCGGTGCCGTCGATCGTCGAGATCCGCGACTACCTGTTCGACCTGGCGGCCAAGGCGACGCCCGGATCGCGGGTGTTGCTCGCCGGCCTCGAGCACCTCGACGACCGCTATCTCAAGGCGGTGGGCTACGCCACCAAGAGCAAGCGCGGCGGCCTGCCGAAGATGGTGCTCGTCGGCGACATCGTCGGCGACGACGCCGACGCGGTGGCGCAGGCGACGA
>DATCGH010000261.1:0-12822 GCA_036509055.1 Caldimonas sp. | reverse complement strand
TTCACGAGGGTCATGGGCTCTCCTCCAAAGAGACATCGCTGGCGGTCGCGCGCAACGGCCGCGCACGCCAGCGCTCCAGTGCCCAGACGGTCGCCCAGGCATACAGCGCCACGCCGACGAACAGGCTGACGCGCATCACGGCACCTTCGAGCACGCTCTTGCCGCTGGCGCTGTCCTCGATCGCCGGGCCGAGCAGGATCAGCGACGTGATCAGCGCGTTGCTCCAGAACGATGGCCGAAAGCCCGTGCGCCGCGCTCCGAACAGCGCCGATCCGGCCCACAGCGCGGCGGCCATCAGCCACAGCATCAGCATCCACAGGCTGGGCCAGAGCGAAAGGCCGAACCATACCGCCAGCGCGATCAGCGCCCCCATCAGCGTCGAGCCGACGAGCTCGCGCCCGGCGTGGCCGGCGTCGGTTTCGCTCGCCTGCTGACTCAGCGCCACCGTCTTCATGATGGCTGCCATGTAGAACGACGGATTGGTCAGCGCAAGCACGAATACCGGCATCACGATCAACGTGCCGCGCCAGGCGACCCAGCGCGCGCTCTCGCGATCGGCCAGCGCGCCGGCCGGCGTCGCCCGGGCCGAAGGCGCTGGCGGATCCGGGAAGACGGCGTTCGACGCCGCACTGACCACGCCGCCGACGAGCACGCCGACCGCCAAGGTCACGGCGAGCGCGCCGATCAACGCCTGCTCCTGCACGCCAGCCACCGGGATCAGCGTGAAGGCCAGCACCAGCACCGTGGTCAACGGGTTGGCGCGCAGCCGCCCCAGGTAGAACAGAACGAACAGCAGCACCGCCGTCAGCAGCACGCCGGAAGCGGCGTAGTTCTCGAGCAGCGGCACCATCAGCACGCCGGCAGCGACCAGCGCGGCGAACACGCCCGCGATCACGAGCGACTTGACCATCGGCAGCGGAGGACCCGGCTTGCACAGCACCAGCAAGGCCATGATGCAGACGACAAAGGGTGCCTGCAGCCCCAGCCCGTAGGCCACGAACACGGCCAGGCCGAGGCCGATCGTCAGCCGCAGGGCCGCCTTGTCGCCGCGCGCCATGTCGCTGCTCAGTACAGGTAGCTGAACCAGCTGACGACGCGCATGTACAGCGCGGCCAGCGGGTTCATCAGCGGGTGATCGCCGGTGTAGACCAGCACATCGGCCTGGCCGCCGATGCGCACGGCTTTCAGGCGCGGCCGCACGTCGGCATCGAATTCCACCGCCACGGGAATTCGCTGCGCCTGGCGCAGCCAGTCCCGGTTGTTCTGCACCACGGGCAGCGTGCCGGGCGGCGTCGACTGTCCGCTGCCGACCCCGCCGCCGATGCTGCGCACGCGGCCCTTCAGCACCTCGCCGGGCATCGCGTCGAGCACGATCGCCACCGGATCGCCAGGGTTGACATGGCCGATGTTGTTCTCGGTCAGGTCGGCGCTGATCCACATGTCGTGCATCGCGATCAGCGTCATCACCGGCGCGCCGGGCTGCGCGAACTGGCCGACGTCGGTGCGCAGGTCGGTGACCACGCCGCGTGCCGGCGCAACGATGTGCGTGTGCGCCAGGTCGAGCTCGGCCTTCTCGACTGCCGCCACCGCGCTGCGCAACTGCGCGTTGTCGTCACCCGCTTCGCCGGCGGCTTCCTGCGCTTTGCGCAGGTCGGCCCGGGCGCGGTGCACCTTGCTGCGCGCCTCGTCACGCGAGGCCTGCGCCATCTCGAGGCGGCGCACCGAGATTGCACCGGGATCCTCGTCATGCAGCTTTTCCAGTCGGCCGGCGTCGCGTTCGGCCATGTCGCGGCTGGCCTCGGACACCGCCAGCGACGCCCGCGCCGCCTCGACGCCGGCCACCGAGCCCTTGACCGAACTGCGCACCGATTCGAGGTCGGCGCGCGAGCGCACCAACGCAATGCGATACGGCTGCGGGTCGATGTCGAACAGCGGCTGGCCGGGCTGCACCTCGTCGTTGTTGCGGATGTGCACGACCAGCACCTTTCCGGCGACCTCGGCGGCCACGGGCACGACGAAGGCCTGCACCCGTGCCTGCGAGGTGCTCGGCGTCAGCCGGTCGCCGATGAAGTACAGCGCGAGGCTGGCGACGATCAGCACGCCGATGACCAGGGCGCCGATGCGGGAACCGCGGCCGGTGGGCGCGGGCGCGGGCACGGGCGCGACCGGGGGCGGCGCCGGGGCGGAAGCCGGGCCCGGTGGGGATGGGTCGGGCGGAACGGCCGGATCCTGGCTCATGGCGTGTCGCTCGTGGGGGGAGGCGGAAACTCCGCCGACGGCGGCGGCAAGGGGGCCTGCAGCAGCGATTTCCAGTCGACGCGCTCGCCCATCGTGGCTTGTGTGGCGTCGTCGAGCACCGGTCGCGAGCGGCCGGCGTGCCAGCCGCCGCCCATCGCCTTGTAGACCGCGATCAGGTACTGAACCACGCCGCCCTGGCTGGCGACCAGGCTTTCCTGCGCACTGAACAGGGCCCGCTGCGAATCGAGCACGCGCTGGAAGTCGACCAGGCCTTCGCGATACTGGACCGTCGCGATGTCGAGCGAACGCCGTGCGGCCTTGACGGTATCGCGCAGGATGCCGACCTGCGCGCGGGTGTAGGCGAAGCCGCTGGCCGCATCGTCGAGCTCGCGCGCGGCGCGCAGCAGCACGTCCTGGTACTGCTCGTACAGCTGCTGGAAGCGCGCGTCCTGGACCAGCACCTGGTTCGTCATCCGCCCGTGGTCGAAGACGTTCCACACCAGCGCCGGTCCGAAGGCCAGGCTCAGCGTCGAGGCGGGCGAGCCGATGCTGGTCGCCGACAGGCCCACCGAGCCGGCTAGCGCGATCGACGGATACAACGCCGCTTCGCTGATGCCGATCTGCGCCGACTGCGCGGCCAGCTGCATCTCGGCGGCGCGCACGTCGGGCCGGCGCCGCAGCATCTCGGCCGGAATGTCGACGATCACCTCGAGCCGCACTTCGGGAATCTTCGCGCTCCCGCCTTGGAGCTCGGGCAGCGCATCGGGTGGGCGGGCGAGCAGCGCGCACAGCGCGTTTCGCGTCTGCCGCAGGCTGCTCTCGATCTCGGGGATCGTGGCCAGCGTGCCGAGGTACTGCGAACGCGCCTGCTGCACGTCGAGCTCGGAATCGTTTCCGCTGCGAAACAGCTTCTCGGTGATCTCCAGGCTGCGCTGCTGGATCGCCGCGTTCTCGTTGGCGATGCGCAGCCGCAGCTCGGTGGTGCGGATGGACGCATACAGGCTCGCCGCCTGCGCCGCGACCAGCACCTGGACGTCGTCGTATTGCGCGATGCTGGCGAAGTAGGCCGCATCGGCCGACTCGATGCCGCGCTTGAACTTGCCCCAGAAGTCCAGTTCCCAGGCCAGGTCGAAAGCCAGGCTGCCGGACCAGAACGCCGCATTGCGGCCGTCGCTGCCGCGGTTGCGGACGCGAAGCGCCTCTCCGTTGAGCTGTTGCAGTTGCGGATACAGCCCGCTGCCGGCGATGCCGAGTTGCGCCCGCGCCTCCATGATGCGCAGGCCGGCGGTACGTACGCCCGGGTTCAGCCGCTGCGCCTCGGCCACCAGCTGGTCGAGCACCGGGTCACCGAACTGGCGCCACCATTCGTCGTCGCGGGGCTGGGCGCGAGGCGGCGATTCTTCGGCCAGCGCACGCCACGCGCCGCCCGGCCAGCCCTGCAGCCAGGGCACCGGGGGCGCACTGAAGTTCGGCCCGAGTGTCGTGCACCCGCCCAGCAACACCATGGCCGCGGGCACCGCCATACGCACTAGCCGGCGCGTGCTTGTCATTGGCGGCCGCGAATTCAGGCGGCTGTGGTCGGGCCGCTGTCACCCGTCGGCGGCTTCGCCTCGGGGTTGGCATCCACCCAGGCCATGAAGATCTGATAGCCCAGCGCGAGCAGCACGGCACCGGCGAACAGGCCGAGAATGCCGGCCGCGACCATGCCGCCGAGCGCGCCGAGCAGGATCACCGGCATCGGCGCATCCACGCCGCGGCCCAGCATCAGCGGCTTGAGCACGTTGTCGGCCATGCCGGCGACAAACAGCACCACCGAATACAGCGTCGCCGCGCCCGTACCGTAATCGCCGCTCATCCAGAGGTAGGCGATTGCCGGCAAGGTGACGATCAGCGCCGGCACCTGCGCGATGCCGAGCACGAGCACCACGACCGCCAGCAAGCCGGCCAGCGGCACGCCGGCGACCAGCAGACACAGGCCAACCAGAATGGCCTGGATGAAGGCGATGCCGATCACGCCCTGGGCAACGGCGCGGATCGTCGCCACCGACAGCACGGCGAACTCGTCGCTGCGTTCGAAGCCGAAGATGCGCGCAAAGATCGCCCGGCTGGCGCGATCGCCGGCCTTGCCGAACGCCATGATGATGCCGGCGATGATGAACGCCGCGACGAACGCGAGGATGCCGCCGCCAATGCTGGCCACCATCGCCAGCGCCTCCTTGGCCAGCTCCCCGATCTTCGGCTGCAGGCTCTTGACCAGCGCAGGCAGGTTGTCGTGCGCCAGTTGCCAATAGGCGTGGATCTTCGGGCCGACCACCGGCCATTCGGCGATCTCGGGCTTCGGCGGTGGAATGTGCAGCGTGTCCTGCTGCACATCGTTGATCAATTGATGCACCGAGTCGCCCACCGAATTCAGCAGCAGCGCCGTGGGTGCGACGATCAGCGCGACGCCGAGCAGGGTGATCAGCGTCGCCGCCCAGCCCTGCCTCCCACCCATCCTGGCGGCCAGCGCCTGGTGCAACGGATACAGAGTGACTGCGAGGATCAGCGCCCAGACCATCAGCACGAGGAAGGGCGAGAAGATCCGGTAGCACAACATCGCCAAAACCAGGACCAGGCCGGCCCGGATCAGCACATCGAGCAGCAGCCTCGAGCGGCGCGCCTCGTACGCAGGAGTGGATGGAACGATTTGCATGTTCGACCTCGTTCGCGCAGCGGATGTCGTGCAGTCGTGCCGGGTGCGCGTCCGGCGCCGTCATGCAGACGAGTATGTCCCATCAATACCGCCCGTGGACGTTGTCTGTGCGGGTGCTGCTCGACAGAAAGGCGGCGACCTCCGCCGGCCAGCGCCTCCCACGCAACCAGCAACGGCTCGCACGCCTTCTCGACCAGATCCTCGATGCCGTTCTCGAACATGACGATCGCGTCGGCCAGAGGGGAAACGTGAATTTCCACTGCCTGCGCCTCGGATCCAATCGACTGGCTCGAAAGGCGCTGTCAGGGTGTGACCCTGCGGACCGACATCCTCTGACCCCCTCACCTGGAGAAACTGAATTGGGCTACTGCCTGCACACGGCTTCTGCGATCGGTGTCTTGACGCTCGGCCTGATGGGCGCCGCACCGGCGGCTGCGGTCGTCCTGACCTTCGAGGAGCTGCCGCACGACGGCGAGCTCCAGGGCGCGGGCCCGATGGTCCTTTCCAAGGGCTACGCGCTCCAGTACACGCCGGCGCCGGGCGAGCCGTTCCCCGTCGGCTTTGTCACCGTGGGACCGACCTGGCGTTTCAATGGCCGCTCCGCGGCACTGGCGGCCAACAGCTGCTCGGCAACCACCCGACTGAGTGCCGACGACAACAACCCGCTCACGCTGGTCTCGATCGACCTTGCCGGCCTCAACGGAGACACAAAGGTCGCGGTGACCTTTGTCGGCATCACGAGTGAAGGCGCCACGGTGCAGCGGTCCATCCAGCTTCGCGATCAGGCGGGCTGGCAGCGATTCTTCTTTCCTGCGACGTTTCACAAATTGCAGTCGGTGAGCTGGACGCAAGGCGACTGCATCGACAACCTCCCTCACATGTTCGACAACCTGTTCGTCTTTCCGACGAGATGAAGAATGGCTCTGCGGGCGATGGACCGCGGTTCGAAACCGCGGCGTCTCAACGGGCCTTGCCGATCTTCAGCCGCCGCTCGAGCCAAAGGCTGTAGCGAGACATCAGGAAGCAGGCGAAGAAGTAGATCGCCCCGACGAACAGATAGCCTTCGATGAAGAAGTCGCGCCAGCGCGGATCGCCGAGCGCAAGGCGCAGCGACCCCGTCAGGTCGTACATCGAGACGACCGCGACCAGGGAGGTGTCCATGAACGTCGAGAGCAGGTTGTTGACGAACGCCGGGATCACCGCGACGAGCGCCTGAGGCAGGATGACGGCGCGCTGCATCTGCCAGTAGCCGAGGCCGAGTGAGGTCGCCGCTTCGTATTGCGCGCGCGACACGCTCTGCAGTCCGCCGCGCACCGTCTCCGCCATGTAGGCCGCCTGGAACAGGACCAGGCCGATCACGACGCGCCAGAACGGATCGAGCCGCCAGCCGGCCGGAAGGACGAGCGGGAACACGAAGGTCGCAACGAACAGCACGGTGATGAGCGGCACGCCGCGCACGAGCTCGATGTAGCCGATGGCGAGCGAGCGCAGCAGCGCGAGCGACGAGCGACGCGCGAGCGCAAGCGCGATGCCGATCGGCGTCGATGCGGCCATGCCGATCAGCGTCAGGATCACGGTGAGCGGAAGGCCGCCCCAGCGGTCGGTGCCGACGGGCTCGAGGCCGAACACGCCGCCGAACATCAGCGTGAAGAAGAGGGCGAACGCGATCGCCCAGCCGAGGGCGAGCGCGCGCGCGCCGCGTCGCGACCAGAGGGCCGGCAGCGCGCTCGCGACCAGCATCGCCAGCACCGCGCCGGTCGCGAGTGCAGGCCGCCATTGCTGCTCGTAGGGATAGCGGCCGAACACGATCAGCCGCCACTTCTCGGCAACGAACCCCCAGCACGCGCCCGGCGCCGACTTGCAGGCGGCGTAGTCCGGGGCGGCGACGGCGTCGATCACGCCCCAGGCGAGCAGCCGCCAGCCGGCCCAGGCGAGCACACCGAGCAGGACCAGTGTGACCAGGGTCGCGCCAGGCCCGGCGAAGAGGCGCGAGCGCCCTCGCGCGAACCGGTGCGCGGGCGGCAAGGGGATCCGGTCGGGTGCAGCCATCGCTTCCGGACCGCTAGCGCGGCGCGCGCGTGACGCGCGCATTGACCGCATTCATGACGGCCGCGACGACGAGGTTCAGGCTCAGGTACGCCGCCATGATGATGACGATGACCTCCAGGGCCTGGCCGTTCTGGTTGATCGATGTGTTGCCGATCGAGACGAGATCGGGATAGCCGACCACGACCGCCAGCGACGAGTTCTTGATGAGGTTCATGTACTGGCTCGCGAGCGGCGGAATCGCGAGGCGCAGCGCCTGGGGAAAGATCGCGCCGGCGATCGCCTGCGGGCGCGTCATGCCGAGCGCGAGGGCGGCGTCCCACTGGCCGGCCGGCACTGCCAGCGCTCCGGCGCGCACGATCTCGGCGATCGACGCCGAGGTGAAGAGGGCCAGGCCGAGCCAGAGCGCGAGGAACTCGGGGGTGAGGGAGGCGCCGCCGCTGATCAGGAAGCCGTCGAGGACCGGTCGCGACCAGCCGCCGGCGGCACCGACGATCAGCCAAGCGCCGAGCGCCGCCACGGCGCCGCTGGCGAGGGCCACGAGGCCGATGCCGACCTCGAGCCAGCGATGCGCCGCGTGCCGGCCCAGCAGGGCGCCGACGACGAAGGCGGCGAGCGCGCAAAGCAACGCCAGCCTGCCGGGCTCCGGCACCGCGATCTGCAGCCCTTCCTTCGAGAGGAGGGCGACGCCCTCGACCGACCAGGCATCGTTCGACCCCGGCAGCAGCTCGGTGATCAGCAGATAGATCGCGAGCAGCTGGATCAGCAGCGGAATGTTGCGGAAGATCTCGACATAGGCGGCACAGAGCCCGGAAACGAGCGGGTGGTGCGAGAGGCGCAACAGGCCGATGCCGACGCCGAGCACGCTCGCGAGCACGACTCCGGCAATCGCGACGCGCAGCGTGTTGCTCATGCCGATCGCGAACGCGCGCAGGTAGCTGTCGCGCGACGTGTAGTCGAACAGCAACTCGCCGATGTTGAATCCGGCCGGGTCGCTCAGGAAGTCGAAGCCCGACTTGATCTGCCGCGCTTCGAGGTTGGCGGCGACGTTGCGCGCGAGCAGGATCGCAAGCGCGACCAGAAGCAGGGCGACCGTGCCCTGCAGCAGCCAGTCGCGCCGCAGCCGCGCCCGCCGGCGGGCGTGCCAGGCGGCGTCGGCGCCGATCTTCAGCGCAGCGGCGGGGCGTACATCAGGCCGCCCTTGGTCCAGAGGTTGTTGACGCCCCGCGGCAACGCCACCGGTGTCTTCGGCCCGAGATTGCGCTCGAAGCTTTCACCGTAGTTGCCGACCTGCTTGACCACCCGGTAGGCCCATGCGGCATCCAGGCCGAGGAGCTTGCCGGTGTCCTCCGAAACGCCGAGGAAGCGCTGGACGCCCGGGTCCTTGTTGCTCGTCTTCTGCTCGTCGACGTTGGCCTGCGTCAGTCCGTTCTCCTCGGCCTCGATCATCGCGAACAGCGTCCAGCGGACGATCTGGAACCATTCGTCGTCGCCGCGCCGCACCGAGGGGCCGAGCGGCTCCTTCGAGATCACCTGCGGCAGGATCACGTAGTCGTCGGCATTGGGCGCCTTCGTGCGCGCTCCGGCGAGGTCGCTCATGTCGGTCGTGTAGACCTGGCACCGGCCGGCGAAGAAGGCGCTGGTGATCGCTTCGGCGGTATCGAACACGACCGGCTTGTACTTCATCCCGTTGGCGCCGAAGTAGTCGGCGACGTTCTTCTCGCTCGTGGTGCCGGCCTGCACGCACACGGTCGCGCCGTTCATCTTCTTCGCGCTGTCGATCTTCAGCTTCTTCGGCACCATGAAGCCCTGGCCGTCGAAGTAGTTGATGCCCGCGAACACGACGCCGAGGGAAGCGTCCCGCGTCAGGGTCCAGGTGCTGTTGCGCGACAGGACGTCGATCTCGCCCGCCTGCAGCGACGAGAAGCGCTGCTGCGAGTTGAGAGGCACGAACTTCACCTTGCTCGCGTCGTTCAGCACGGCGGCAGCCACGGCGCGACAGAAGTCGACGTCCAGGCCGGTCCAGCGACCCTGGCTGTCGGCGTTGGAGAAGCCCGGCCCCGAGGTGTTGACGCCGCACACCAGCTGACCGCGTGCCTTGACCGCGTCGAGGGTCTTGCCGGCGTGTGCGGGAAGGGCAAAAGCGGCGATCGCGAGCGCAGCCGGAATGGAGTGTTTGATCGACATGGCTTTTCCCTCGAAGCACGGAGACGAGAAGAGCCGAGTGTAGCGAGGCGACGCGATCGATCGGACGGACACGCGCAGCCCTGCCCGACGCCCATGCCGAACGTCAGGCATGACGACGCGCGTGGCCAGACGGTGTCTTCGCGGCCCGCAGGTCAGGGCCTGCGGCCGCGTTGCCGCGTCACGGCTTGCTCAGCTCGTGGGTGCTTTTGCGGGCTTGGTCGTCGACGACTTGTGCGTCGTGGAGGAGGTGTTCTCCTTCGTCTTCTTGGTGCTCGACTTCTTCGTGGTCGACTTCTTGGTGCTGGTGTGACCGGTCGCCGGCTTTGCCGACGCCTCTTTCGACTGACGGGCCTGCAGCTCTTGCGCGTGCTTTTCGACCGCGGCGGCCTTGGCCGGGTCGGTGCTCATCGTGATCCCACCGCTTGTGCTCTGGGCGTATGCACCTGCCGTGGCCAGGGACATCAGAAGGATTAGACCGAGTTTTTTCATGGTTCGCCTCGCAGGCTGTTGAGTCGTGTTTTCAACGCTCGAAGTCAGCCCGGGGATGACCGCTGCCGCTCAACGCCGGGCATGGCTATTGCCCTCGCCGCATCCTGCGGCCGGTGCCAGCGCTTCACTACCTTCGCAAGGTGGGGCGAGACGTGGGGTCGGCGTCGATGTAGGGTTCGCCGAGTTCCTTCTGCAGCAGACGCAGATTGCGGAGATGCGCCTTGAAGTAGATGTCGGCCACGTCGCCGGCGATCGGCACGACGCCCAGCGCCGCGTCGAACACCAGGTTGCCGATCATGCGGGCCTGCAGCCAGCGCGAGGCGCCCAGCTCGCGCGCCAGTGCCACCAGATAGAGGCCGATCGCCGCAGAAAGCAGGTCCCCCGCCACCGGCACGATGCCCAGCAGGGCGTCGAGGCCGACCCGGGTGCGCAGCAGCGGCACTTCCACCGCGGCATCCATCAGTTGCGAAAGGGCATGAAGCCGCTCGCGGGCCTGACGCTTGCGCTCGGCCCGATCGCGAACCGGCCGCCCATCGATCACCATCACCATTGCGCACTCCTCGGAATTCGAAGAGGGCAGTTGGGGGCGTCGAGGGGCGTCTCAAGCTGCAACGGTGCAGCGCCCCGCGGATGGAACTGGCGGACGGCCGTTCGATGAAGGGTCAGGCGGCGTCTTTGACCGTCTTGGTCGTGCCATTCGCCTTGACGCTGGCGATGCCGCTCTCACGCGCAGACTCACTCGAATACATCTGACTCGTACCGATGACCTGGTGGTTGGCGGCCTTCAGGTTGAAGAAGGCCCTGTCATCCGACGACGTCTTGCGCTCGTACCTCGCGTCTTCGGAACAGTTCGCTTGCACCGAAGCGATACCCCCTTCGGCCGAATCTCTGGCCGCGTACTGCTGGCTGGTGAGAATCACTTGTGCGTTGTCCGCCTTCAGGACGAAGCGAAACTGATCATCGGCGCTCTTGCTGAGTTCGAACCATCCAGCCATTTGCGTACTCCTTCAGTTGGTTGTGTACCGGCACCTCTCCCGCTCCGGGGAAAGGTGCTCATCGCGGGGCGAATCAGCCGCCGCGAGAGCGGCCAGCTCGGCTTGTTCTTTTCATGCCGGCTGCCTGTGAGATGGGCGGGTTGCGCATCCCGACGGGGCGAGTCATTGTCGACACCCTGTTTCGCCCCTGGACAGGTGTGGGTTTGACACGTTGCCGGCTGCGGGTCGGACGGAGGGGCCAGGGCCTCCCACCGTCCGAAAAACTCCTTCGCAGAGCGCGTCGCCCTCAGCGCTGCATCTTCATTACCCGCTCCATCGGCATCACGTTGTGGTCGAGGTGGGTCATGATCCAGAGCGAGCCGAAGACCAGCAGCGCCACGATGAGCAGGCCGAACGCCAGGGCCATGACGTTGTTGACGCTGTCGGGTCCCGACGTGATGTGCAGGAAGAAGACAAGGTGCACGCCCATCTGCGCCAGGGCCAGCACCGAGAGCGCGATCGGGATGCTGGGTTGCCAGACCAGGGTGCTTTGGGCGATGTAGAACGAAACGCCGGTCAGCAGCGTCGCCAGCACCAGGCCGACGAGATAGCCGCCGATCGCGTGGGAGACGTCGGCGGGGCCGAGCTCGTCGCCGGGGGCGACGTCGCCGTGGGCTTCGGGAATCGAGGTGCTCATCGCGGTGCCACTCCAACCAGGTAGACGAGACTGAACAGGGCCACCCAGATGATGTCCAGGGTGTGCCAGAACAGCGCGAAGCAGAGCAGGCGGCGCCGGATGTCGGCGCGAAAGCCCTTCGCGTACACCTGCGCCATCATCGTCAGCAGCCACAGCAGGCCGGCGCTGACGTGCAGGCCGTGGCAGCCGATCAGGGCGAAGAACGCCGACAGGAAGGCGCTGCGGCCCGGGCCGGCGCCGACGTTGATCATGGTCGCGAACTCGTGCAGCTCGATCGCGACGAAGATCGCACCGAGCACGAAGGTCGCGGCCATCGAGCCGTAGTACATGGCGTGGCGCCGCACCTGCGCGGCGATGCCGGCGAGGCCGCAGAACACGGTGGAGAGCAAGAGGCACGCGGTCTCGATGGCGACCGTGTGCAGCTCGAACAGGTCGCGGCCGGTGGGGCCGTCGGCGGTGGCATCGGTCAGCACCGCGTAGCTCGCGAACAGCGCCGAGAACAGGATGATGTCGCTGATCAGGAAGATCCAGAAACCGTAGGCGACGACGATGCGCTTGGACGGCCCGTGCGCCGGCTCCTCGGTGAGCGACTGGGCGTGGCCGCCGCCGACCGGCGCCAGTCCGCCGCCGGCCACGCCGCCCGGGTAGACCTCCGCTCCGGTACTCACGAAACCGGCCTCAGGGTCGGCAGCGCGGCTTCGCGGGCGGCGCGATTGGCCCGGTCGACGGCTGCGACGGTGGCCGCGGGGATCGCCTCCTCGTGCTCGTCGCGCCAGGCGACGACGACGAACACGGCCCAGGCGCAGACGAAGGCCAGGGCGACGAGCCACCAGATGTGCCAGATCAGCGCGAAGCCCATGGTGGCCGCGAAGAAGGCGCAGATGAAGCCGGCCGAGCTGTTGCGCGGCATGTGAATGTCGTGATAGTCCGGCTCGGGCTGCAGCGCCCGGCGCTCGATCGCGCTCTGCTTCCTCATCCAGTAGGCCTCCACGCCCTCGACCTGCGGCATCACCGCATAGTTGAACATCGGTGGCGGCGAGGGCGTCATCCACTCGAGCGTGCGCCCGTTCCACGGGTCGCCGGTCGTGTCGCGCAACGCCTCGCGGTGGCGGATGCTCCACACCAGCTGCACCACTTGGAGGGCGACGCCGATGGCGATCAGCGCCGCGCCGCCGGCGGCGACCTGCAGCCAGGGCTGCCACTCGGGCACGTCGTAGTGCTGCATCCGCCGGGTCATGCCCATCAGGCCGAGCACGTAGAGCGGCATGAAGGCGACGAAGAAGCCGATGATCCAGAACCAGAACGCCGCCACGCCCAGGCCCTTGTGCAGGCGGAAGCCGAAGGCCTTGGGGAACCAGTACTCGTAGCCGGCGAACAAGCCGAACACCACGCCACCGATGATGACGTTGTGGAAGTGAGCGACGAGGAAGAGGCTGTTGTGGAGCACGAAGTCGGCCGGCGGCACCGCGAGCAGCACGCCGGTCATGCCGCCGATGACG
>DATCGH010000260.1:0-2681 GCA_036509055.1 Caldimonas sp. | reverse complement strand
GGCATTGACGAGATAGAGCATCACGTCGGCCTCGTCGCGGAGGTTGCGCATCGCCTGCTGGCTGGCCCAGAACGGCCGGTCGCGCCACCGGTCCCACACCTGGCTCAGGAACCAGCCGATCGGCTGCGACGACTGCCGCAGGCGCTTCGCCAGCCGGATGCTGTCGCCGAAGCCGGGCGTGTCCCAGAGCAGCAGTCGCTCGCCCTCGGGCGTGGCGATCATCGTCTGCACCTCGGCGAACTCGGTGACGTGCGGCGCGTCCCGCACCTCGCCGACGTCGGCGCGCAGCAGGGTGCGGGCCAGCGTGGTCTTGCCGGCGTTGGTGTGCGAGACCAGGCTGAGGGCGATGTCGGTCGCGGCCGAGCGGTGCGGCAGGTCGTCGGTCGATGCCGCCGGCGGCAAGGGGACGGAAACGATCGCGCTCATGCCGCCGCCGGCGTCGGGGCGGGAACGATCGTGCTCATGCGGCTGCCGAGGCCGGTGCGGCGAAGGCGGCCTGCAAGCGGGCCGGGGCATCGGCGGCCGCAGGGGCCTCGAGCGGCAGGGCGAGCGGCACGCAGCCGTGCGCCTCGCCCCAGAGCCGCCAGGCTTCGCGGCGCTGCGCCAGCCGGTCGCCGAGGCCGGCGAAGCGGCGGGCGAACTGGGTTTCGTCGAGCAGCACCGCCAGCGCGGCGCCGGCCGGCAAGGCCGCGGCCAGGCGGCGGAGAAAGCGGCCCTGGTTCTCGCTTTCGGGCGTCGCCGACAGGTCGAACAGGGCGATCGCATGCGACGTTCCCGCGGGCACCGCGAGCGGCGCCTCGTCCTCGGCGCCGAACGCGATGCCGGGCGCGACATCGAGCGCGACCCGCGGCCCGAAGGCATCGGCAAGCAGCGCGCGCAGGCCGAGCGCCGCCTGCGGCGAGACGGCGCCGCCGTACGGGAACACGACCACCTGCGCCGCGCCGCCGCGCTGCAGGCGCGCCAGGCGCTGGTAGTAGGGCTGCTCGAGCGGCAGCGGAAAGCGCGAGGCGCGCCAGCGGGCCCGCGCCTGCGCCAGCAGCGCGAGCAGCGCGCGCGGCAGCACGACCACCAGCACCAGCGTCAGCGTCAGCAGGTGGATCCACGCCGCGGCCGGGGCGCCACCGGCGGCCTGGCCGTCGACCGCCCGCATCGCGGCGAATGCGGCCACGTCGGGCAGGGCGATGCCCGACAGCTGCGACGCCGGCGCCAGCACGGTCGAGACGATGGCATGCGCAGCCTCGGGCGTGAGGAAGGTGCTCTGCCAGCCGGCGCGGTAGTCGAACACCAGGCCGCGCAGGTAGAGCCCGGCGATCAGACCGAGCGCGAGTGCCGCGGCGGCAACGTGCAGCAGCGTCTCGGCGCGCCGCGTCGCCAGGCCGCGGCTGCGCTCCAGCCACAGCGCGGCGAAGCGGTGCAGCGCCGCGGCGCTGCTGCCGGCGGTGAGCCGCGGCATGCGGATGCGCCGGCCGATCCGCTCGGCCACGCCGCGCACCACCGGCCCACGATGCCCCCGGTTGCCGCGGCCGAGCCGCACCAGCGGCCAGAGCAGCAACCCGAGGTAGACGAAGACATTCCAGGCGAGCACGCCCCACATCGGCGGCGCCAGCAGGTTGATGTGGCGCGAGCCGCCCAGACCGTCGGCCAGCAGGCCGACGACGAAGGCGAGGAGCATCGCCCCGATCGTCCAGCGCGCCTCGCGCAACGACGGCCCCGAAAGCCGCGCCAGCGCCGGCTCACGCGGTCCGAGCCGCTGCAGCGCGTGCCGGGCCCGCATGCCGACGAACGCATCGAGCGGCGCCCCAGCGGGCGTGGCGTCGAGGGCGACCCGGTCGGCCCAGGCGCGGTCGGCGTCGGTCCAGTTCGGCGCCCGCGGCTCTGCCGTCTCGAAGGCCTCGAGACCCGTCGCCGCGAGGGCGGTGCGTTCGTCCATCGCCCCGCCGCCAGGATCAGGCCAGCGCCCGTCCGATCAGCATCTTCTGCACGTCGGACGTGCCTTCGTAGATCTGGCAGACGCGGACGTCGCGGTAGATGCGCTCCACCGGAAAGTCGGCAACATAGCCGTAGCCGCCATGGACCTGGATCGCCTCGCTGCAGACGCGCTCGGCCATCTCGCTGGCGAAGAGCTTGCCCATCGCCGCTTCCTTCAGGCAGGGGCGGCCGGCGTCCTTCAGGGCGGCGGCGTGATGGACCATCTGCCGCGCCACCTCGATCTGGGTCGCCATCTCGGCGAGGCGGAACTGCAGCGCCTGGTGCTCGAAGATCGGCTTGCCGAAGGCGACCCGCTCCTTGGCATAGACGAGCGCCGCCTCGAAGGCCGCACGCGCCATGCCGATCGCCTGGGCACCGATGCCGATCCGTCCGCCCTCGAGGCCGGAGAGCGCGATCTTCAGGCCCTGGCCCTCCTCGCCGAGCAGGTTCTTCGCCGGCACGCGGCAGTTCTCGAACAGGATCTGGGCGGTATCGCTGGCGTGCTGGCCGAGCTTTTCCTCGAGCCGGGCGACGGTGTAGCCGGGGGTCGCGGTCGGCACGATGAAGGCGCTGATGCCCTTCTTGCCGGCGGTCTTGTCGGTCACGGCCATGACGATCGCGACGTCGCCGTTCTTGCCGCTGGTGATGAACTGCTTGACGCCGTTGAGCACGTAATCGGCGCCATCGCGTGCGGCGCTGGTTCGCAGCCCCCC
>DATCGH010000259.1:0-2531 GCA_036509055.1 Caldimonas sp. | reverse complement strand
CGCGGCGGAACGCGGCGTCGGTGTAGGGCGTGGACGAGAGCACGAGCGAGGCGACGCGGCCGGGGGCGCGCGCCGCCAGCTCGACCGCGATCACGCCGCCGGTGTGGTGGCCGACGACGTGAGCGCGGGCGATGCCGAGCGCGTCGAGCGCATCGATCGCGGCCGCGGCCCAGGCCTCGATGCCCGCCTCGGTCACAGGGTCCGATTCGCCGAAGCCGGCGGTGTCGAGGGCGATCGTCCGGCGGTGTGCGCCGAGGAGCGGCAGCACCGCGGCGTACTCGCGCCAGCTTCGCGGCGTCTGGTGCAGCAGCAGCACCGGCGGCGTCGTGCCGTCGCTGTCGCCGCAGGCGGCGTAATGCATCTGGCCGTGCGGCACGCGGACGTAGCCGCGGCGGGTGGCGGGCGGTGCGACTTGCGCGCTGTCGCCGCCCGGCGGCTGCCACAGGCCCGCATTTCGCACCTGGGCGAGGGTGCGGGCCATCACGTCGCGCCGGTAGGCGACGGTGTCGCGGCCGCGGTAGTCGTAGAAGCCTTCGCCGCTCTTCAGGCCGAGTCGGCCTTCAGCCATCATCCGGCCGATCACCGGCGGCGCGGCATAGCGCGCGGCGTCGATCGAGCCGGCCATCTCGCGGCTGGCGTGATGCAGGATGTCGGCGCCGCCGAAGTCGATGAACTCGACCACGCCGATCGCCGCGAAGCGCAGGCCCAGGCCGTAGCGGGTGGCGCGGTCGATCTCCTCGGCGCTGGCGACGCCGTCCTCGATCATCCGCGCCGCCTCGTTCATCACCAGCGCCTGCAGCCGCGGCACGATGTAGCCGGGCGCGACGCCGCAGACCACCGGCAGCTTGCCGATCGCGGTCATGGCTGCCCGGGTGCGTTCGACGGCATCGGCGCCGGTGCCCGGGTGCACGCTCAGCTCGACCACCGGGATCAGGTAGGCCGGGTTCAGCCAGTGCAGGTTGAGGAATCGCTCGGGGTGCGCCACCAGCGGCGCGAGCTGGGTCACGAGAATGCTGCTGGTGGTGGAGGTCACCACCGCGTCGGCGCGGCAGAGGCGGCCGATCTCGGCGAGCGCCTCGCGCTTCGCATCCAGCGTTTCGGGCACGCCCTCGAAGATCATGTCGGCTGCGGCGAGCGCGGCGGGCGCGCCGGCGGCATCGACCCACTGCACCCGAGCGGCGATGGCGTCGATCGAACCCGGGTCCATCGCGCCGAGCCGGGCCAGGCTGTCCAGGCTCTGCCGGATCTCGGTGAAGGCCTCGTCGCGCAGCCGCGCCGCGGCGGCGGGCTCGCGCTGGCGCGAGTCGATCAGGGCGATGGCGTGGCCGGCGTAGGCGAAGGCGATGGCAATGCCGCGGCCCATGCGGCCAGCGCCGAAGGCGGCGTAGCGTGCCATCGGCTCTGCTGCCGCTATTCGCCGTCGTGCAGCCGCTGCTGCAGGCCGGCGCGATCGAGCCCGGCGAGGCCGAGCGCCTCGAGCGTGCGTGGGCCCTGGCGAAGGTCGCGGCCGAGGAAGCCGCCGGTCACCGCGAGCAGGCCCTGGGCGATCGGCGCATCGACGCCGCACCAGCGCGCCACCGAGGCGAGGAAGGCCAGGCCGAGCTCGGTGTCCTCGGTGACGTAGCGATGGGTGTGCAGCTCGATATGCTCGCGCCAGTCGCCCGAGTCCACCAGCTTCTTGTGCGCATCGCCGTACATCCAGCGATCGTTGGCGTAGTGGTCGGCGAGCGGATAGTGCGGCGCGGTGTAGCCGAGCGCCTCGCGCACCGCGATCCGCTCGAGGTCGAGCCGGTCGGTGACGGCGCGCACCGCCGGCTGCGTGCCTTCGGCGTGGATGTCCCAGCGGTCGAAGTGCTGCAGCGGCGCCGCGTTCATCACCATCAGCGGCGGATGGATCACCGGCCCGGCGTTCATCAGTGCCCCCGACAAGGCATCGCCGCAGCCATGCACCGACGGATAGGCGCGGCCGATCACCGCCAGCGCCTTCTCGGCCCCCCGCGACGGGTAGACGCCGGTCGGCAGGCGCACTGCGCGGATCGTCACCCGCACTTCGCGCGGCCCGAGCTTCCTCGCCAGGTAGGGCAGGGTTCCGGTCTCGGCCCAGGCGACCTCGGTGCGCGAGCCCTGCGCCCGGACGATGCGCGCCATGACGAAGCTGCCGAAGGTGCCCGGCGGCAGGAACACCACCTGGCCGTCCTGCAGATGCGGCGCCATCGCCCGCGCGATGTCGGCCTGGGCGATCGCGGGGCTCGGCACCACGATCAGTTCGGCGCCGCGAAGCGCCGCGCCGAGATCGGCCGTGGCCATGACGATCGCCACCTCGCGCCGCCCGCGCTCGTCGACCAGCACGATCCCGCCCGCCTCGACCACCGGCGCCAGCGCCGCCTCGTCTCGACGCCACAGGCGCACCTCATGTCCGGCCTCGGCCAGGTCGGCGGCGGCCGCGTAGCACCCATGCCCGCCGCCGAGCACTGCGACCTTCATCGATGCGCTCCGAAGATTTGTTCTGCCATGTCCATTGAGGCTACACC
>DATCGH010000258.1:0-2206 GCA_036509055.1 Caldimonas sp. | reverse complement strand
TGCCGGTAGCCGGTCTCGCCGATCGCCAGCGGCTCGGCGCCGGCCTTCCTCACCATCTCGAAGTAGTCGCGGTTCACCAGCTCGCTCGCCATCACCGCGTCCCAGGCCTTGTGGTCGGGCATCAGGAACGGCAGGGTGAAGACGCCGAGCTGCGGCACGGTCGAAGTCCAGTTGATGGGCGCGCCGCAGAGCACGTCGATCACGCCCTGGCGCATCGCCGAGAACTCGCGGTCCTGCTGGCCCTGGACGAGCGAGGCCCCGGGGTACTGCTTGATGTTGATCCGGCCGTTGGTCCTCTCCTTCACCAGGGTGAGAAAGATCTCGCCGCCCTTGCCCCAGGCGAACGCCGGCGGCACCACCGTCGACATCTTGTATTCGGCCTTGTACGCGCCCTGGGCATGGGCGAAGCGCGGCAGGCCGATGGTGGCGGCGCCGGCCGCGGCCAGCGAGCGGAGAAGAACGGTGCGGCGTGTGCTCATGGGAAGGGCTCCTTGGGTTGGCGGGAGGAAATCAGTAGCCCAGGCGTCGCGGCAGCCAGAGCGCGAGCTCGGGAACGAACAGGACGAACAGGGTGGCGGCGACGAACGAGACGATCAGCCAGCCGACCCAGGGCACCGTCTCGTCGATGCGCACGTGGGCGAGGCGGCAGGCGACCATCAGGTTCACCGCCATCGGCGGCGTGAACTGGCCGATCGCGATCTTCATCGTCAGCAGCACGCCGAACCAGACCGGATCCCAATTGAAGGCGATCATCAGCGGATAGAGCAGCGGCAGGAACACGAGGAAGATCGAGACGCCGTCGAGCACCATGCCGACCAGCGTCATGACGACGAACAGCAGGATCAGCGTGCCGGTGGAGCCGAGACCGAGGTTCTTGACCGCAGCGACCAGCGGATCGGCGATGCCCAGGGTGTTGACCGAGTAGGCGAAGATCCCGGCCAGCGCCAGCACCAGCATGATCACCGCCGAGATCTCGGTCGCCTCGCGAAAGATCGGATAGAGGTCGCGCCAGGCGATCGAGCGATGGATGGCCATGCCGATGAAAAGGCCGTAGGCGACGGCGACGACAGCGGCCTCGGTCGGGGTGAACCAGCCCATGCGCATGCCGCCGAGGATCAGCACCGGCGCTGCCAGTCCCCACGCGGCCTCGCCGAGCGAGCGCCAGAACGGCGGCCGCGGCAGGCCGCGCTCGGCCTCGCCGAAGCCGTGGCGGCGCGAGATCAGGACCGCGGGCACGATCAGCGCCAGGCCGGCGAGGATGCCGGGCACCATGCCGGCGGCGAACAGCGCCGGCACCGACGCGCCGGGGACGTTGACGCTGTAGACGATGAAGGCGATCGACGGCGGGATCAGGATGTCGGTCGCCGCCGCCGCGCCGACGACGCTGGCCGAGAACGCCGGCGGGTAGCCGGTCTTGGCCATCGCCGCGATCATCACGCCGCCGACGGCCGCGGCGTTGGCCGGACCCGAGCCGGAGATGCCGCCGAGCACCATGGCCACGAGGATCGCCACCGCCGGCAAGGTGCCGGGGGCGCGGCCGACGCAGGCCTCGGCGAAGGTGACCATGCGCCGGGCGACACCCGAGCGATCGAAGATCGAGCCGACGAGGACGAACATCGGCAAGGCGAGCAGCGGATATTTGGCGATGCTCGCGTGCATGTTCTGCGGCGCGGCGAGCAGCCCCCACCACGGCGAGGCGGCATTGGCAGCGACGATCGCGACCATGCCGCCGAGGCCGAGCGCCACCGCGATCGGCACGCCGGCAAGCATCAGGCCGACGAACAGAACGACGAGCAGGGTGGCGATCATCTTTCGACCGCAGGCGTCGAGGTGGTCAAAGCGGCGCCGGGTGATCGGCCGGGTCGGCGGGAACCGGTTCCTCGCGCCAGGCGTGCCAGCCGGCCTGCGCGGCCCGGGCAGCGATCGCCAGGCAGAGCGGCGGAATCGCCACCGTGAACCACCAGCGCGGCACGCCCAGGCCCATCGAAGTCTCGCCCCAGCGGATCTCGCCGGCGACAGTGGCGCCGAAGAGCACCGTCAGGGCGAGGAAGCTCAGCGCCGTCGCGGCCGCCGCCAGCAGGCGCAGGCGGCGGCGCCGGACGCTGCTCCCGCCTTCGTAGAAATACTCGATCCGGATGTGGCCGTCGCGCCGGGCCACGCCGGCAGCGCCGGCGAGGGTCATGACGACGATCAGGAAGACCGAGAT
>DATCGH010000257.1:0-6336 GCA_036509055.1 Caldimonas sp. | reverse complement strand
GTCGCCGCCGCCCTCGCCGCCTTCGCCGCGGCGCCGGTCGCGCCGGCCGCGACGCCGGCTGCGCTCGCCGCGTTCACCCTGGCCGCGTTCGCCTTCGCCCTGCTCGTCGCCGTCGTCGCCGCGCTCGCGCTCGGCCCGCGGCGCGGCATCGGCGCCTGCCGCCCCGGCATCGCCCCCCGGGCTGCGCTCAGTGCGGACATCCGGCGCGGTCGCCGAATCTCCGCCTTCGAAATCGCCTTGCGGCACGGCGTTGTCAGATCGGTTCATGGGTGGGTTCCAGGGCGGGGTCGGAGGGTGTGGCGGGAGAATCGGGGGGGAGTTCGGATGCCGTCGCGGCATCGGCCTCAGGGTCGCCGGCGGTGTCGGCGAACGACAGCGATGATTGGGCCGCGAGCGCGGCAAGCGCGTCGTGGCCGCCGGCCGGTGTGTCGCCGGCGCCGTCGAGCGCCGGCAGCTGGTCGAGGCTCTGCAGTCCGAGGTCGTCGAGCAGCTGCCGGGTGGTGGCGAGCAACGCCGGCCGGCCGGGCGCCTCGCGATAGCCGATCGCCTCGATCCAGCCGCGGTCCTCGAGCTGCTTGACGATCGTGCTGGCGACCGCGACGCCCCGAATCTCCTCGATGTCGCCGCGGGTCACCGGTTGGCGGTAGGCGATGATCGCCAGCGTCTCCAGCACCGCGCGCGAATAGCGCGGTGGGCGCTCGGGGCTCAGACGCGCCAGGTAGGCGGCCATCTCCGGGCGACTCTGGAAGCGCCAGCCGCTCGCCAGCTGGACCAGGGCGACGCCCTTGTCGGCGTACTCGCGGGCGAGCTCGTCGAGCAGCTCGCGCAAGGTGTCGTTGCCGATCTCGTCGGTGAACAGCGCGGTCAGCTCGCGCAGGGACATCGGCTGGGAGGAGCAGATGAGCGCGGCCTCGAGGACGCGCTTGGCATCCAGAGTCTTCATGTCGTCGTGGTAGTCCTCGGCCGCGTCGCCTGGCGGCATGTCGTCACGTCTGGAACGCGGCGGGTCCGGTGCGCAGGCGCTGGCCGGTCGTCGAGATGCACACTCGGGTGCGATCGGGTCTCGATGGGTCTCGTCGATCGCTCGGGCGGCGGCAGGATCGCGGCGCGCCGGGGGATCGCATCGAAACGATTGGCCGTGATTGTAAGCGATACCGCCGGCCCTGCCTCAAGCCGCCGATCCGGTGAGTTGCCGCCAGGCCGGCGCCAGGTCGGCCGGCAAGGGCGAAGCGAAGGCGAGCGGCCGCCCCGAGAGCGGATGGGCGAACGCCAGTTGGGCAGCATGCAGCGCCTGCCGCTCGATCCCTTCGGCCGGTCGGCCGCCGTAGAGGCGGTCGCCGACCAGGGGCAGGCCGCGCGACGCCAGGTGCACCCGGATCTGGTGGGTGCGCCCGGTGTGCAGGGTGCAGCGCAGGGCGCTCAGGACGCCGTCGCTGGCGATCCGCTCGACGTCGGTCCGCGCCGCCTTGCCCGAGCCCGTGACCGCCATGCGCAGGCGCATCTGCGGATCGCGGCCGATCGGCGCCTCGACGCTGAATGCCGCCGCCGGCGCCTTGCCGTGGGCGATCGCGAGATAGCGGCGGCGGACCTCACGGCCGGCGATCGCCCGCACCAGGGCGGTGACCGCGACCAGGCTTTTGCCGACCACCATCAGGCCGGAGGTGTCCTTGTCGAGGCGGTGGACGATCCCGGCGCGGGGCAAGGCCGCGCTCTGCGGATAGCGATCGAGCAGGCCGTTGAGCAAGGTGCCCGACCAGTTGCCGGCCGCGGGATGCACCACCCGGCCGGCTTCCTTGTCGACGACGAGCAGATCATCGTCCTCGTAGACCACCGCCATCGGCAGCGCTTCGGCCCGGTAGGCGCGGCTTTCCTCGGTGGGCAGCAGGGTCATGGCGATCCGCTGCCCGGCCCGCACGCGCTGCGCGGCGCTTGCGGCGGGCTTGCCGTCGACCTGGACCTGGCCGCCCTTGATCAGCCCCTGCAGGTGGCTGCGCGAGAATTCCGGCGCCAGGCCGACGATCACCTTGTCGAGCCGCTCGCCGTGCAGCGCCTCGGCGACGCTCCCTTCGCGCGTTTCCGGCGGGTCGTCCTCGGCATCGACAGCAGTCTCGAGCCTATAAGATTCGTCTTTCACCTCGCCCTTCCCCGACGATGACCCGAACGTCCATTCGCTCCTGGCTGACAGTGTCGGCGATCTCGCTCGCCGCCCTGGGCCTCGCCGCCTGCGATACCACCAAGGACGAATCCTCGAAGTGGCCGCCGGAGCGGCTCTACACCGAGGCCAAGGAGGAAGCCGCCTCCGGCGCCTACGAGAAGGCGATCAAGCTGTACGAGCGGCTCGAGGGCCGGGCGGCCGGCACGGTGCTGGCGCAGCAGGCCCAGCTCGAGCGCGCCTACCTGCTCTGGAAGACCCGGGAAACGGCACAGGCCCTGTCGACCATCGAGCGCTTTCTCAAGCTCCACCCCACGAGCCCGGCGTACGACTATGCGCTCTACCTGCAGGGACTGATCAACTTCAACGACAACCTGGGGTTCCTCGGCACGTTGGCGTCGCAGGACCTCTCGGAGCGCGACCAGCAGGCCTCGCGCGACGCCTACCAGTCGTTCCGCCAGCTCACCGAGCGCTTTCCGCAGTCCGCGTATGCCGAGGACGCGCGGCTGCGCATGAACTACATCGTCAACTCGCTGGCGGCCTACGAGGTCCACGTCGCCAGTTATTACTTCCGGCGCGGCGCCTACATCGCCGCGGCCAACCGGGCGCAGCAGGCCGTGACCGAGTTCCAGAACTCGCCGGCGGCGGAGGAGGCGCTCTACATCATGACCCAGAGCTACGACCGCCTCGGCCTCACCCAGCTGCGCGACGACGCCGACCGGGTGCTGCGGTCGAGCTTCCCGAACACCAAGGTTTACGAGAACGGCCTCGGCAACAAGCAGACGTCCTGGTGGAAGCCCTGGTGAGCCTCGCGCTCAGGCGCTGAGCGGCGCGACAGCCGCCAGCGACCTCAGCCAGTCGATCGCCTCGCTCTCGCGCTCGAGCCGGGCCATCGGCGGCAGCGCCGCGAACAGCCTGCGGCCGTAGCCCATGGTCGCCATGCGCGGGTCGCAGACGACGAGCAGGCCGCGATCGGTCTCGCTGCGGATGAGGCGGCCCGCCCCCTGCTTCAGCGAGATCGCGGCCTCGGCAACGAAGTAGTCGGCGAAGGCATTGCGTCCCTCCGCTTCCAGGCGGCGCACCCGCGCCTCGACCAGAGGATCGTTCGGCGGCGGAAACGGCAGCTTGTCGATGACGACGCACTGCAGCGCCTCGCCCGGGACGTCGATGCCTTCCCAGAAGCTCTGCGAGCCGACCAGCACGGCCTGCGGCGATTCGAGGAAGCGCTGCATCAGCTGGCGCTTCGAACCCTGGCCCTGGACCAGCACCTCGATGCCGCCGTCCTCGGCGGCGAGCAGGTCGCGCAGACGAGCGCCGACGGTCTGCAGCGAGCGCAGGGTCGTCGTCAGGACGAAGGTGCGGCCACCGAGGGCGCGCGCGCAACGGCCGGCGAGGTCCGCGACCGCCATCGCATGGTCCGGATCACCGGGCTTGGCGAACACCCGCGGCACGTAGACACGGGCGTGATTCGCATAGTCGAAGGGACTGCCGACGCGCAGGGTCGTAGCCTCCTCGAGGCCGGCGCTCTCGGTGAACCAGCCGAGCCGGGCATCGTCGCCGAGCGTCGCCGAGGTGAAGACCCAGGCCTTCGGCGAGCCCTGCATCTCTTCCTTCATCGCCTCGCGGATGTCGAGCGGCGATTCGACCAGCCGCGCCTGCTGCGGGCTGAGGTCGAGCCAGCGGATCTTTCCGTCCTCGGGCGGCTGGGCGAACCGTCGCGCCAGCGCCGCAAGCCGGGCCGCGCGCTCGGCCAGGCGAACGAAGTCGGGCGCCAGCTCGCTCACCGTCTCGAGCGCGGCCCGTGCCGCTTCGCAGGCCTCGCCGACCTGCTCGAGTGCGGCGACGAATCCCGCCTCGCCGCTGCGCTCGGTCCAGCGCAGCTTGAGACCGGCGCGGACCTCGCCGAGCCGGCCGACCGCGGCCAGGCGCAGGTCGCGCGCACTCCGGTCGCAGGCCGAGGCGAGCTCGGGCCAGGGCAGGAGGCCGCGCGCCTGCTGCAGGCCGGCGGCCAGCATGTCGCGCGCGAAGTCGATCAGCTGCGACGAGCCGAGGATCGTGCCGAGGAACTGCACGCCCGCCTCGCCGAGCTGATGCGCCTCGTCGAAGATCGCGACCTCGACGCTCGGCAGCAGCTCGGCGACGCCGCTGTCGCGCAGCGCCAGATCGGCGAAGAACAGATGGTGGTTGACGACCACGAGGTCGGCCAGCATCGCCTCGCGCCGGGCCTTGTTGACATGGCAGCCCTTGAACTGCGGGCATTCGCTGCCGAGGCAGTTCTCGCGCGACGACGTCACCAGCGGGATGATGCTGCTGCGCTCGTCGAGGCCTTCGAGCTCGGCGAGATCGCCGCTCGCGGTCGTCTGCGCCCAGGCCTCGATCCTCGCCAGCGCCCGCACCGCGAACCGGTCGGGAAGCTGCGCGTCCTGGCGCGCGAGGCCGAGACGATGGCTGCACAGATAGCTCGAGCGGCCCTTGAGCAGGGCGATCGTCACCGGCATGCCGAGGGCGTCGCGCAGGCGCGGCAGGTCGCGCAAGAACAGCTGGTCCTGCAGCGTCTTGGTGGCGGTGCTGAGCAGGGTTCGCGCGCCCGAGAGCAGGGCCGGCACCAGGTACGCATAGGTCTTGCCGACACCCGTCCCGGCCTCGACCACGAGCGGCGCGCGCCTGTCGATCGCCGCGGCGACGGCGCCCGCCATCTGCAGCTGCTCGCGCCGCTCGGTGTGATGCGGATCGGCGGCCGCGAGGGCACCGCCGGCCGCGAGCGCCGCATGCGTGGCGCGTTGCAGCGGACTCATCGCATCGCCGCCCCGATCGTCGCCAGGGGGCGTCGTCGCGCCGCTCATGCAGGCTGCGGCGGCTCGAGCTCGGCTTCGATGCGGGCCATCTGATCGCGCAGCAGCAGACGCCGCTTCTTCAGGCGGCGCAGGACCAGGTCGTCGCTGTCGTCGTCGGCAGCGGCGCGATCGATGAGGTTGTCGAGATCCGCGTGCTCGATCCGCAGTTCGATCAAGCGACGCGGCAGGGAATGCAGGTTGTCTTCCATAGGCGCCTCGGACACACGACTAGTTCGCGGTTTTGGGCCTTTCGATCCAAGTCAAACCGATTATAGTTTTCGCTCATGGCTACCTCAGGCTTGGGCTACCGGCTTTCCGCGACAACGGGCCTTCACCGCGGCGACCGGGCCTACCAGCAGGACCAGGTCCAGGTACTTCCCCACGCCCGCGTGCCGGGCTGCCTGATGGGCGTCCTTGCCGACGGCATGGGCGGCAAGAGCGGCGGCCGCAAGGCCGCCGACCAGGTGCTGCTCACGGCACAGCAGCTGTTCGAGCGCTATTCGCCGAGCCGCGACGATCCGACCGAGGCGCTCAAGCAGCTCGTGCTCGAGGCGCACCTGATGATCAAGCTGACCGCGATCACCTCCGAGGAAGAGCCGCACAGCACGATCGCCGCCTTCCTGATCAGCCCGACCCGCGAATGCGACTTCGTCCACGCCGGCGATTCGCGGATCTACCACTTCCGCGCCGCCGAGATGGTGAGCCGTTCGATCGATCACTCCTACGTGCAGCGCCTGGTCGACGAGCGGCAGATCAGCGAAGAGGAAGCGAACAACCATCCGCAGTCGAACCTGCTGACGGGCTGCCTCGGCACGTTCCAGGATCCGCCGCTTTCGCAGAAGCACATCGACCGTCTCGAGATCGGCGACAGCGTGCTGTCGTGCAGCGACGGCCTCTGGCACTACTTCACGCCGCGCGAGCTGGGCGCCATCGTCCACGCCCTGCCGCCGCGCGAAGCCACCGAGATGCTGGTCGGCAAGGCCCGCCAGCGCGCCCGCGGATCGGGCGACAACCTGTCGCTCGCGCTGGTCCGGGTCGAGCCCCTGGCCTGAGGCGCTAGGGCTTCGCCGCCGAAGCCGCGCTCGGCGCGGGCAGCGGAGAGGCCGGGGTCTTGGCCGACATCCGGCGAATCGACTGCGTTGCCGCTTCGTCGCGGTGCTCCGCGGCGCGGCGTTGCTTCTCCTCGAAAGCGGCGCGGCTGCGCTCTTCCTCGCTCGCCCGTTCGCTTGCCGACTTCGGCGCATGGTTGCCGAGGCCGAGCTCCTGTCCCACTGCACGCGACCGGGCCGCGGAGCCCGAAGCCGGGCTCGCGGCCGGGCTCGCCGGGCTCGAGGCCGGCGAAACCGGCGT
>DATCGH010000256.1:0-8809 GCA_036509055.1 Caldimonas sp. | reverse complement strand
ATCGCGTCGCGCTTCTTCTGCAGCATCGGCAAGCGCACCAGCGCCTGCGTTCCGCTCATGAAGGCCCGGCCGTGCTCGAGGCTGTATTTGTCGTCGAGGGTGACGGTCTCGAGCGCCTTGCGAACCGAATCGGGAAGGGGTGCATTCATCGAGGATTCAGACTCCGGAGAGAAAGCTCGGCAGCGAAGCGTGCCTGCCCGGCTCGTGACCGGCGGCACGCACGAGAGTGTAGGGATTCGTCACGGCCGCCGTGCGGGAAAGGGCCGGGCATGCCACAGTCATGGAACCGGCCCGGCGGCCAGGGCCCGTCCATAGAATCGAATCGCACGGAGTAACGATATGAAAGCATCACATCGAGCCTGGGCTCGCTTCAGCGCGGTAGGGGTCCTCGTCGTCGCCTCGGCCGGCGCGTTCGCGCAGGGCGCCAGCGAGCCGGGGCGCGGCAAGGAGGCGGCCGCCGAGCTGAAGAAGCGCTTCGCTGCCGCCGACGTCAATCACGATGGCCGCCTCACCCGCGAGGAGGCCAAGGCCGGGATGCCCGGCGTCTATGACAACTTCGATCAGATCGACACGGCCAAGACCGGCTCGGTATCGATGGCCGAGATCGCCGCTTTTCTTCGCGCGAGGGGCGCGGCGCGCAAGGCCGGGGGCTGAAGGAAGCGATCTTTCGCGATGCGAGCGGCGTGCTCGCGGCGCTGGTCGCTTCCGCTTGCGGCGGTGGTGGCAGCGGCGATGTGACGCCGCCGCCGATTTGGTAGTCTCGTCGGCATGGCCTACATGCTGATGATGGTCGAGCCGGTCGGGCAGCGAAGCGAACGGGGCAGCGCTGCCGGGCACGGGGTCTACGACCGGATGCTCGGCTTTGCCGAGAGCCTGAAGCAGCGCGGCCTCTTGCGCGGCGTCGAATCGCTCGCCTCGCTCGACGAAGGCGCGCGCCTGCAGGTGCGCGACGGCAAGGCGCGTGTCCTCGACGGACCGTTCGCCGAGGCCAAGGAAATGATCGGCGGCTTCTTCCTGGTCGACGTCGAGACCCTCGAGGAGGCGCTGGCCCTCGCTGCGGAGTGCCCGGCGGCGGAGTGGTGCACGGTCGAGGTCCGAAAGACCGGCCCTTGCTGGGCCTGAGCCGCGGCCGGCCGCGCCCGCCTGCGACACCCGCGAGCCGCAGCGGCGCCATGGCGACCTCGGAGGCGACCCACCGCGCGATCGACGCGGTCTGGCGGATCGAGGCGGCCCAGGTGATTGCCGGCGTCGCCCGCATGGTGCGCGATGTCGGTCTTGCCGAGGAGCTGGCCCAGGACGCGCTCGTCGCTGCGCTCGAGCACTGGCCCGACGACGGCGTGCCCGACAACCCCGGCGCCTGGCTGATGCGCACCGCCAAGAACCGGGCCCTCGACCGGCTCCGCCAGGAGGCGCTGCACGCGCGCAAGCACGAGGAGCTCGGCGCCGACCTGGAGGCGCTGCAGGCGCACGTCGAGCCGGACTTCGTCGACGCGCTTGCCGAGGCGAGCGCCGACGACATCGGCGACGACCTGCTGCGCCTGGTGTTCACCGCCTGCCATCCGCTCCTGCCCACCGAGGGCCGGGTCGCGCTCACCCTGCGCCTGCTCGGCGGCCTGGCCACCGACGAGATCGCCCGCGCCTTTCTCGTGCCGGAGGCGACGATCGCCCAGCGCATCGTCCGTGCCAAGCGCACCCTGGCGGCGGCCCAGGTGCCGTTCGAGGTGCCGGGTGCGAGCGAGCGGACACCGCGGCTGGCGTCGGTGCTCGAGGTCGTCTACCTGATCTTCAACGAGGGCTACTCGGCCACCGCCGGCGACGACTGGATGCGTCCGGCCCTCTGCGACGAGGCGTTGCGCCTCGGCCGGGTGCTCGCTGGCCTGGTGCCGGCGGAGAGCGAGGTCCACGGCCTGGTCGCGCTGATGGAGCTGCAGGCCTCGCGCGCCCATGCCCGGGTCGACGCGCAAGGCCGTCCGGTGCTGCTGCTCGAGCAGGACCGCGCGCGCTGGGATCCGCTGCTGATCCGGCGCGGACTCGACGCGCTCACGCGCTGTCGGGCGCTCGGCGGCAGGCGCGGCACGTACGCCCTGCAGGCCGCGCTCGCCGCCTGCCACGCCGAGGCGCGCAGCGCCGACGCCACCGACTGGCCGCGAATCGCCGCTCTCTATGCCGAGCTTGCCGAGGTGGCACCGTCGCCGGTGGTCGAATTGAACCGCGCGGTCGCGGTGGGGATGGCAGAGGGGCCCGAGGCCGGCCTCGCCATCGTCGATGCGCTGCGCGACGAGCCCTCGCTCGCCCGCTATCACCTGCTGCCGACGGTGCGCGGCGACCTGCTCGTCCGCCTCGGCCGTGCCGACGAGGCCCGCGTCGAGTTCGAGCGCGCCGCGGCGATGACGCGCAACCAGGCCGAGCGGCGCCTCCTGCTCGAGCGCGCCGGCGGGGCCGGCTGAGATGGCGACGACGCAGCGAGCGATCGCCACCGTGGCCCTGCTCGGCAGCGCGCAGACGCTCGCCTGGGCTTCCTCGTACTACCTGCCGGCGATGCTGGCGACGCCGATGGCGCGCGATCTCGGCGTCACCGCGCCGACCGTGTTCGCCGCGTTCTCGCTGGCGCTGCTGGTCTCCGCGGCGCTGGGGCCGTTCGCCGGCCGGGCGATCGACCGCTGGGGCGGCCGGCCGGTGCTGGTCGCGAGCAACGGGATGTTCGCCCTCGGCCTCGCCGGTCTGGGCCTGGCGCAGGGGCCGGCGGCGATGTTCGCTGCCTGGGTGCTGCTCGGCATCGGCATGGCCTGCGGCCTCTACGAAGCCGCGTTCGCGGCGCTGGTGCGGCTGCACGGTCACGAATCGCGCAATCTCATCACCGGCATCACCCTCATCGCCGGCTTCGCCAGCACCGTCGGCTGGCCGCTCTCGACGCTGCTCGAGACCCAGGTCGGCTGGCGCGGCGCCTGCTTCGCCTGGGCCGGCCTGCACCTGCTGCTCGGCATGCCGCTCAACCTGGCGCTGCCGCGCGCCGGGCCGCCATCGCCGCTCGCGGTCGCCACCGGAGCCGCGTCATCCGAGCCCGAGAGCGAGCGCGCGGGGCGCCGGCGTGCCGCGTTGATCCTCGCCTTCGTCTTCGCCGTGACCTGGTTCGTGAGCACGGCGATGGCGGCGCACCTGCCGCGCCTGCTGCAGGCCGGTGGCGCCACGCTCGCCGCGGCGGTGGCGATCGGCGCGCTGGTCGGGCCGGCACAGGTCGGCGGCCGGCTGCTCGAGTTCGGCCTGCTGCGCCATGTCCATCCCTTGCTGTCGGCGCGGCTCGCGGCGCTGATGCATCCGGTCGGCGCCGCTCTGCTGGCCCTGCTCGGTGCGCCGCTGGCGGCGGTGTTCGCGATCCTGCACGGCGCCGGCAACGGCATCCTGACGATCGCCAAGGGCACCTTGCCGCTGGTCCTGTTCGGACCGCACGGCTACGGCCTGCGCCAGGGCGTGCTGATGGTGCCGGCTCGGGTCGCGCAGGCTTCGGCGCCGTGGCTGTTCGGGATCCTCCTCGATCGTTTCGGCGCCGCCGCGCTCTGGTTCTCCTGTGCGCTCGGCCTGGCGGCGTTCGCTTCCTTGCTGCTCCTGCCCAAGCCCGTGGCTCCGCTGGTCGTGGCGCCGGCCGCGACCGCGGCCGCGCCCCAGGGGACCGGACCCTAGGCCTCGGGCGGATGCAGAAAGCGATGCACCGCCTGGACCACGACCGAACCTTCGCCGACCCCTGACGCGACCCGCTTCACCGACCCCGAGCGGACGTCGCCGACGGCATAGACGCCGGGCCGCGAGGTCGCGTAGGGTGAATCCGCGCCCTGGCCGGCGCGGGCGCCGGTGAGGACGAAGCCCTGCGCATCGAGCTCGAGGCAGCCGTCGACCCAGCCGGTGTTCGGCTCGGCGCCGATCATGGCGAAGATCGCCGACACCGGCTTTCTCGTCTCGGCGCCGCTCTGTCGGTTTCTCCAGACCACCCCTGACAGCGCCGACTCGCCCTCGAGGCCGACGATCTCGGCGTGGGTGTGCAGGCTGATCTGCGCCGAGTGCTCGATCCGCTGCACCAGGTAGTCGGACATGGTCGCCGCCAGGCCGTCGCCGCGCACCAGGACATACACATGGCGCGCGGTCCGCGACAGGAACACTGCCGCCTGCCCGGCCGAGTTGCCACCGCCGACGACGATCACCTCGGACGCCCGGCAGAGATTGGCTTCCATCGCCGTCGCCGCGTAGTAGATGCCCTGTCCCTCGAAGCGCTCGAAGTCCGGGACGTCGAGCTTGCGGTAGCGCGCGCCGGTGGCGATGACGACGGCGCGGGCCCGGATCCGTGCGCCGTCGTCGAGCGAAAGGCGGTAAGGCTCCTCGTCGCAATCGAGGGCGACGACGGCGCGCGAGACCGCGAGCCGGGCGCCGAACTTCTGCGCCTGCACCTGCGCCCGGCCGGCCAGCGCCTCGCCGCTGATGCCGGTGGGAAAGCCGAGGTAGTTCTCGATCTTCGAGCTGGTACCGGCCTGGCCGCCGGGGGCGATGCTTTCGAGGACGATCGTCTGCAGTCCCTCGGAGGCGCCGTAGACCGCGGCCGCCAGCCCGGCCGGCCCGGCGCCGACGACGGCGAGGTCGAACACCGCAGCGTGGTCGAAGTCCTCGGTGATGCCCAGCGCGTCGGCGAGGGCGGCGAGCGTCGGGTTGCGCAGCGCCCGGTGCTCCGGCAGCACGATCACCGGCAGCTCGGCGGCGGTCAGCGAGAAGCACTCGAGGAAGCCGCCGGCGTCGGCATCCTGCTCGGTGTCATACAGGCGCAGCGGGTAGGCATTGCGGTTCAGGAACTGCTGCAGGCGCAGGGTGTCGGCGCTGTGCGCCGGACCGATCAGCACCGCCGCGCCCTGGCCGTGGCGGAGCAGCCCGACCCGGCGAAGGATGAAGGCGCGCATGATGATCTCGGCGATGTCGGGCTCGCTCTGCACCAGGCGGCGGAAGTCGGCGCGCCGGATCCGCACGACCCGCGTCGGCTCGGGCCCGGCCCGGCCGTTGACCAGGATGGCGCGGTCGTTGAAGAGGTCGAGCTCGCCGGTGAACTCGCGCGCGAGCTGCGACCGGAGCGGGCGCACGCTGCCGTCGTCCTCGCGCTCGTAGATCTCGATCGTGCCGTCGAGGAGCACGAGGAAGTCCCGGCCGCGATCGCCGCGCGAGAACACCTCGGTGAAGGGCGCGAGCCGCTCGATCTCGCCGTAGCGCGAGACCCGCTCGACCATCTCCTCGCTCAGGCGGGGAAAGGTCTGGGCCGAGCGGGCCCAGGGATCGGTCGGATCGGGTTCGTCCTCGGGGCGGGCGCTGTGGGCGACGTCGGCGGGATCGGCCATGAGGGCCGAGTCTACGGAAGGGTGGGTGGCGCCGCTTCCTCCCGGCGACCGGCCCGGCTGCGCGCGGGGAGACCTAGGCGGCGACCGGGACGAACTTCAGCGCCACGCCGTTGTTGCAGTAGCGCTTGCCGGTCGGCGCCGGGCCGTCGTCGAAGACGTGGCCCTGGTGGCCGTCGCAGCGCGCGCAGTGGTACTCGGTGCGCGGGATGATCATCTTCACGTCGGTCTTGGTGCCGACGGCGCCGGGCAGCGCCGCATAGAAGCTCGGCCAGCCGGTGCCGCTCTCGAACTTGGTGTCCGAGCTGAAGAGGGGCAGGTCGCAGCCGGCGCAATGAAAGAGGCCCTTGCGCTTCTCGGCGTTGAGCGGGCTCGAGCCCGGGCGCTCCGTGCCCTCGTGGCGCAGCACCTGGTACGAGGCCGGTGACAGGCGCTTCTGCCACTCGGCGTCGCTGAGGACGAGCTTCTCGATCTTCGGCGTCGGCCCCTGCGCGGCGGCGAGCGTCGGCCCCAGGCCGAAGGCGGACAAGGCGGCAAGGAAAGGTCGGCGGGTCATCGTCGGGTTCTCCAGGAAATTCGGTTCGCAAGCCTTGGTCGTCGGCGTGACGGGATTCTTTCGCTCTTCCATGTGGCGCCGGGCGCGGCGGACTGCAAGGCCTTCGCGGGCGCAGGGCGATCGTGGCTCATTTCGGCCAGAGCACCCAATAGCGCAGCGCCTGCTTCATTCGCCCGGCCCGGGCCTCGGCCGCCTCGCCCCAGCCCCAGAAGTAGTCGGCGCGAACGGCCCCGACGATCGCCGAGCCGGTGTCCTGGGCCACGACCAGGCGGCGCAGCGGCGTCGCCGACAGCGGCTCCGAGGTGTCGAGCCACACCGGCGTGCCGTAGGGCACGCTCAGCGGATCGACGGCGATCGAGCGGCCGGGCACCAGCGGCACGCCTTGCGCGCCCTTCGGCCCGACCGCGGGGTCGGGCAACGGCTCCTCGCGGAAGAAGACGAAGCGCGGATTGGCCCAGAGCATCTCGTCGACCCGCTTCGGATGCTGCTTCGCCCAGGCGCGTATCGCCGGCCAGGACGCCTGCTCGAGGCGAAGCTCGCCCTGCTCCACCAGCCAGCGGCCGACCGACTTGTAGGGCTGGTCGTTGTGCCCCGCATAGGCCACGCGCACCAGCTCGCGCGGCCGGTCCTGCTCGTCGACGAAACTGAGGCGCCCCGAGCCCTGCACCTGCAGGAGCAGGGCGTCGAGCGGATCGCGCAGCCAGGCGATCTCGGCGCCGGCGAGCGAGCGGCGCGCCGCGGGCAGGGTGTCGAGCTGCTGCCGGGTCCAGTAGGGCTTGCGGGTGGCGAGGTCGGAGGGCGGGCCGTACAGGGCGATGCGAAAGCCCGGCCGCGGCCGGCGCGAGGCTTCCACCAGCGGCTCGAAATAGCCGGTGGCCAGGCCGGCGGTCTCGCCCTCGAGCGATTCCACCCGCCAGGGCCGCAGGTGGCTCTCGAGCCAGGCGCGCGCGAGGACGTCGTCGGCCAGCAGCGCCACCGCGTCGCGCCGAGCCAGCGCGCAGGCGCCGGCCCACGGCGGCGCGGGCCGTTCGCAGCTGCGCAGCAGCGCCGGCATCGCCTCGCTGGCGCGGTCGGCACTCCAGCCGGGGAGCTCGCTCCAGGACGCGAGCAGCCAGCGGGCGCGCGGCCGGAGCATCGTCCCGCCGACGGCGACGGGGACACCGTCGTCGACGGGCGGGGGTTCGGATCGAACCGGTGCGCTGGGCGCCGGTCCGGCGACCGGCGTGCTGGCGCAGGCGACGAGGAGCGCCGCGAGGCCGGCGGCGAGCGTTCCTAGAATGGTCCCTGCCAGGCGCCTGGCGCCCCGGAAGGTCGTCGACATGTGGGTCATTCTGCTGGAAGCCGGGGTCGCGCTCGCGCTCCTGGGCGGGATCGTCTGGTGGACGATGTTCGCCGGGCGGCGCCGCGGAGAACGCCGCGACGAGGACTGAACCCGGCGCGGGTCACGTGCGTCCCGGACAATCCGCCGACCGATGCGCACCCTCGAATTCGTCGCCACGGCCCTGTTCGCCGTCGCCGTGCTGCACACGCTCTCGACCAAGGTGTTCGAGCGCCTGGCGTACCGCCATCCCCGTCATGCCGGGCTGTTCCACCTGCTCGGCGAGGTCGAGGTGGTGTTCGGCTTCTGGGCGGCGGTGCTGGTGGCGGCGATCGGCGTGATCGCCGGTTCGGCGGTGGCGATCGAGTACGCCGAGAGCCGCAAGTACACCGAGCCGGTGTTCGTGGTCGTGATCATGGTCATCGCCGCATCGCGGCCGGTGCTCGAGGGGATCCGCGCGCTGGTCGCCTTCCTCGCCCGCTGGCTGCCGGGGCGCGCGGTCGTGGCCGAGGCCTGGCTCTGCCTCGCGCTCGTGCCCCTGCTCGGCTCGCTGGTCACCGAGCCGGCGGCGATGACGCTGGCCGCGCTGATGCTCGCGCCGCTCGTCTTTCGCCCCGAGCTGCCCGAGCCTCTCAAGTACGGCGCGCTCGGCGTCCTGTTCGTCAACATCTCGATCGGCGGCACCCTGACCTCGTTCGCCGCGCCGCCGGTGCTCATCGTCGCCGCGACCTGGACCTGGGACAGCGCCTTCATGCTCGCCACCTTCGGCTGGAAGTCGGCGATCGCGGTCCTGGTCAATGCCACCGGCATCGTCCTGCTGCTGCGCCGGCACCTGCCCGATGCCGCCGCGCCGGCGGAGGAGACCGCCCGGGTGCCGCTCACCGTCACGGCGATCCATTTCGCCTTCCTGATCGCGACGGTGGTGTTCGCCCACCATCCGGTGATCTTCCTCGGCATGTTCCTGCTCTTCCTCGGCTACACCCGGGCCTATGCCACGCATCAAAGCCCGCTCCTGCTGAAGGAAGCCTTGCTGGTCGGCTTCTTTCTCGCCGGCTTGGTGGTCCTCGGCGGCCTGCAGCAGTGGTGGCTGCAGCCGCTGATCTCCGGACTGCAACCGCTGGCGCTGTTCTTCGGCGCCCTCGGCCTGACGGCGATCGCCGACAACGCCGCGCTGACCTACCTCGGCTCGCTGATCGACGGCATGAGCGCCGAGGCGAAGTACATGCTCATGGCCGGCGCCGTGGCCGGCGGCGGTCTGACCGTGATCGCCAACGCGCCCAACCCCGCCGGCGTGGCACTGCTCCGCAATGGCTTCGACAAGGGGTCGATCGGCGCCCTCGGCCTGCTGCTCGGCGCGCTGACGCCGACCGCGGTGGCGACGTTGACCCTGCTCCTGCTGTAGCGGCGCGGCGGCCAGCCGCGGCCGGTTCCTCAGGGCACGATCGCCAGGAAGACGAACGCGGCGAAGATCAGCAGGTGCACCGCACCCTGGAGCACGTTGGTGCGGCCGGTGCCGAGCGTGATTGCGCCGACGGCGAAGGTCAGGGCCAGCAGCACCAGGTCCTTGGGCGT
>DATCGH010000255.1:0-5397 GCA_036509055.1 Caldimonas sp. | reverse complement strand
GGTCGCGCGCGAACTGGCCGAGGCGGCCGCCGCTCGCGGCATCGGCTTCGTCGACGCGCCGGTCTCGGGCGGCAACCTCGGCGCGACCAATGGCACGCTCACCGTCATGTGCGGCGGCGATGCGGCTTCGTTCGACGCCGTCCGCCCGGCGGCGATGGCGTTCGCCAAGGCCGTGACTTTGCTCGGCCCGAGCGGCTCGGGTCAGCTCGCCAAGATGGTCAACCAGATCGCCATTGCCGGCCTGGTGCAGGGCCTGTCGGAAGCGATCGCCTTCGGCCAGAAGGCCGGCCTTGACATGAAGGCCGTGCTCGAGGTCATCGGCAAGGGTGCAGCGCAGAGCTGGCAGATGGACAACCGCGGCCCGACCATGATCGCGCGCAAGTTCGACTTCGGGTTCGCCGTCGACTGGATGCGCAAGGACCTTGGCATCGCCCTCGAGGAAGCGCGGCGCAATGGCGCCCGGCTGCCGGTCACGGCGCTGGTCGACCAGTTCTATGCCGATCTCCAGGCCCGGGGCGGCAACCGCGCCGACACCTCGAGCCTGATCGAGCGCCTCGACTGAGCGGCTACGGCCGGACGACGGCCGCGCTGGCGGCGGGATCGGCCGGCGCCAGGGCCTTGGGCTGGGTGGTCGCGAGCTCCGCCTCGGAGAGCAGCTCGAACACCCGGACCACCTTGACCACGCCGCTCACGCCGCGCGCGACCTCGGAGGCGCGGGTCGCCTCGCGCTCGGTGACGCGACCCATCAGGTAGACGACGCCGCGGTGGGTCGTGACCTTGATCGAATTGGCGAACAGGTCCTTGGCATCCACCAGGCTGGCCTTGACCTTGGTGGTGACGTAGGTGTCCTTGGAGCGCTCGGTGAAGGTGTTGAGCGGGCCGATGGTGAGCTCGTTGACCACCGAGCTGACGTTGGGCACGCGGGCGACGATCTGCTCGGCCGTGGTCTTGTCGGCCTGGTTCGGCACCTCGCCGGTGAGCAGCGCCATCCGGTTGTAGCTGGTGGTGTCGATCCGGACGCGATCGCCGAAGGTCTCGCTCATGCGGGCGCTCGACTTGACCTCGATCGTCTCGTCGTCGACCTGGGCGCCGGTGGTGCGCCGGTCGGTCGCGACCATGGCGCCGCCGACGATCGCGCCGCCGACCAGGATCGCGCCGCAGCCCGAGAGCAGGGCGCCGGAGAGGGCCGCGCCGGCCACGACTAGGGACAGTCCGCGGCGGCCGCCGCGGCGGGAAATCAAAGTCATGTGTTTTCCTGTTCGCCGAGCAGTTGCAGGTCGACCGCATCGCACAGGCAGTGCAGCACCAGCAGGTGCACTTCCTGGATGCGCGCCGTCCGCTCGTGCGGGACGCAGATATGGACATCGGTCTCGGTCAGCAGCTCGCGCATGCGCCCGCCGGTGTTGCCGGTCAGCGCCACGACGGTCATCTCCCGGGCGTGGGCCGCGTCGACTGCGGCCAGCACGTTGGCGGAATTGCCGCTCGTCGACAGGGCCAGCAGCACGTCGCCGGGCGAGCCCAGCGCCGCGACCTGCTTGGAGAAGACGACTTCGTAGCCGTAGTCGTTGCCGACCGCGGTGAGGATCGAGGTGTCGACGGTCAGGGCCATCGCCGCCAGGCCCGGCCGCTCGCGCTCGAAGCGGCCGACGAACTCGGCGGCGAAATGCTGGGCGTCGGCAGCCGAGCCGCCGTTGCCGCACGCCAGGACCTTGCCGCCCCCGGTGATGCAGCCGACCAGCGCGCTGACCGCGTCGGCAATCGGCTTGCTCAGCACTTCGGCAGCGGCGTACTTGAGGTCGGCGCTATCGAAAAACTGCTGCTGGATCCGCTGTTCGAGCATGGTCACCGATGATATGACACCGGTTTTGCGCCCCGGTTCATCGCCGTTTCACGAGGCGTCGAAGGCCGCGCGCAGCCACTCGATCCGCTCGCCTTCGACCGTGACGACGTCGAAGCGGCAGGGCGGCAGCGACGCGAACCGGCCGAGGAAGTGCCGGGCCGCGAACACCAGGCGCTGCTGCTTGCGGAAGTCGACCGTTGCTGCCGCGCCGCCGTGGCGCGGGTCGGTCCGCGCCCGCACCTCGACGAAGACCAGCGTGCCGTCGGGGTCGCGCAGGATCAGGTCGATTTCGCCGCCGCGCGCCCGCGGCCCACGCGCGACCCGATAATTGCGCTCGACCGGGACGAGCCCCTTCGCCATCAAGTGGGCGAGCGCTCGCCTCTCGGCTTCGTCGCCTCGGGCCTTGGTCGTCCGCAGGCCGACAGATCTTGCATCGGAGGTCATGGGTGCTCGCGGATCGTTCGATGCTCGTCCAGGCGGCCGCGGCTGCGGCCGGCGGCCAGCAGTATCCCGCGCCGGCGCTCTATGTCGTCGCCACGCCGATCGGCAACCTCTCGGACCTGAGCTTTCGCGCCCTGCATGTACTGGCCACGGTGGACGCGATCGCCTGCGAGGACACCCGGCACAGTGCCCGGCTGCTCGAGCACTTCGGCCTGTCCAAGCCGCTGCTTGCCGCCCACGAGCACAACGAGCGCGACGCCGCCGAGGCGGTGCTCGCCCGGCTCGGCCGCGGCGAGCGGGTCGCCTACGTCAGCGACGCCGGCACGCCGGCGGTGAGCGATCCGGGGGCGGCGCTGGTCGCCGCCGCGCGGGGAGCCGGCTACCGGGTGGTGCCGATTCCAGGTGCGAGCAGCGCGCTCGCCGCCGTCTCGGTGGCGGGCGACACCCAGGGGTCGGGCTTTGCCGTCGTCGGCTTCCTTCCGGCCCGCGGCGCTGAGCGTGCTGCGGCCTTGGCTCGCTGCGCCCAGGCCCCCATGGCCCAGGTTCTGTTCGAGGCGCCGCACCGCATCGAGGCACTCGCCGCAGCCCTGGCCGAAGCCTGCCCGGCGCGGCCCCTCAGCCTCTGCCGCGAGCTGACGAAGCAGTTCGAAACGATCGCCACCCTTCGGGCGAGCGAGCTACCTGCCTGGCTCGGCGCCGATGCGAATCGCGCCCGTGGGGAATTCGTGGTCGTGCTGCACGGTCAGGCTGGCGATGACCGCGTGCTGCGCGAAAGCGCGCACGATGCGCTGCTCGCCCCTCTGCTCGGAGCCTTGCCGCTGAAGCAAGCCGTAGCGCTGGCTGTGGCGATCGGCGGGGCGCCGCGCAACGTTCTCTACGCGCGGGCGCTCTTCCTCAAGTCCGGGACCTCACCGGAGGGCGACCCGGGCTGAACGACCGACGCCGCTCTACGGCTTGGGCGCGGTCTGCGCGTCGTGCTTCTGCTGCCGGATGTTCTCGCTGGTGCGGTTCTCCACCTTGCTCACATGCCGGCGCTCGGCCTTGGTCACGGTGCCGTCGGCCTTGGCCTTCGCCTCCACCTCGGCGGCGTGATTTTGCTGCTTGTTGAGCCGATTCGTTTCGTGGGCATTGAGCTGGCCAGAGGCCACGCCAGCATCGATGCGGGTGTCCTGGTTGGCTTGACGCTGGTCCACGCGTGGGGTCGCTTGGGCAAAGACGCCGATCGAGGCGATTGAGAGGGCGGCGGCGATGGCGAGGGTCTTGAACTGGGTCATGAGGGTTGTCCCTTTTGCAGATGGCGCCGGACGCCAGGTCCGTTCATGATTAACGATAGTGCCTTCGACGCGGACGACGACCCGGGCGTAAACCTGTGTGAAGGCCGGACGACTCCTACAATTCCATGACTACTTTGCGAGAGCCGGCGCCGTCATGATTTCCCGCGAACCCACGATCGAGCGCCTCGCCATTGCCCGCTCCCTCCTGCTCGAGCCCTTCGGGCTCAGCGAAGCGACCCTGGCCAGCGCCCTGGCGACGATAGCCACGCACCGGATCGACGACGCCGATCTCTATTTCCAGTACACGCGCAGCGAAGGCTGGAGCCTCGAGGAAGGCATCGTCAAGAGCGGCAGCTTCGGCATCGACCAAGGCGTGGGCGTGCGCGCCGTCGCCGGCGAGAAAACCGCCTTCGCCTATTCCGACGACATCTCCGAGGCGGCGCTGATGGACGCCGCGCGCACCGTGCGCACGATCGCCGCCGCCGGACAGAGCCGCCGCGTCAAGCTGCAGCCCGCCTCGCGCCTGGCCGGCAGCCGCGTGCTCTACGCGCCGATGGACCCGATCGCCACGCTCGACAGCACGCAGAAGGTCGAGCTGCTGGAGAAGGTGGAGCGGATGGCGCGGGCGCGCGATCCGCGCATCGTCCAGGTCATGGCCGGCCTCGCCGGCGAGTACGACGTGGTCCTGATCGCCCGCGCCGACGGCACGATCGCCGCCGACGTGCGGCCGCTGGTCCGGCTTTCGGTGACGGTGATCGCCGAACAGACCCAGGGCGGCGTGGTGCGGCGCGAGTCGGGCAACGGCGGCGGCGGCGGCCGCTTCGGCTTCGGCTATTTCCAGCCGGACGTGATCGAGTCGTACGTCGACCAGGCGGTCAATGCGGCGCTCACCAACCTCGAGTCGCGGCCGGCGAAGGCCGGCGAGATGAGCGTCGTCCTCGGCCCGGGCTGGCCGGGGGTGCTGCTGCACGAGGCGATCGGCCACGGCCTCGAGGGCGACTTCAACCGCAAGGGCGCGAGCGCCTTCACCGGGCGCGTCGGCCAGCGGGTCGCGGCCAAGGGCGTGACCGTGCTGGACGACGGCACCCTTCCCGACCGGCGCGGCTCGCTCAATGTCGACGACGAAGGCAACGCGACGCAGAGGAACGTGCTGATCGAGGACGGAATCCTGCGCGGCTACATCCAGGATTCGATGAATGCCCGCCTGATGAAGGTCAAGCCCACCGGCAACGGCCGGCGCGAAAGCTATGCGGCGGTGCCGATGCCGCGCATGACCAACACCTACATGCTGGGCGGCGACAAGAGCCGCGAGGAGATCGTCGCCGGCCTGAAGCGCGGCCTCTACGCCACCAACTTCGGCGGCGGCCAGGTCGACATCACCAGCGGCAAGTTCGTGTTCTCGGCGAGCGAGGCGTTCTGGGTCGAGAACGGCAAGATCCAGTACCCCGTCAAGGGCGCGACCCTGATCGGCAACGGCCCGGATGCGCTCACCCGGGTCAGCGCGATCGGCAACGACATGCGCCTGGACACCGGCGTCGGCGTCTGCGGCAAGGAAGGGCAGAGCGTGCCGGTCGGCGTCGGCCAGCCGACCCTTCGGATCGACCGGCTGACGGTGGGCGGAACCGCCTAGGCGTTGCGCGTTCCGGTCACGCGCACGTCGAGCGTCGGCAGCCCCGCGATCGAGCCCTGCATCACGTCGCCCGGCACCACCGGGCCGACGTTCTCCGGCGTGCCGCTGTAGATGATGTCGCCCGGCATCAGCTCGAACGCCTGGCTGAGCCGCGAGATCTGCTCGGCGACGCTCCAGATCATGTAGCTCAGGTCGGCGTTCTGCTTGACCGC
>DATCGH010000254.1:0-7069 GCA_036509055.1 Caldimonas sp. | reverse complement strand
CGACACCATCCAGCGCGTCTCGCAGGCGATCGTCGAGCGGCAGAAGAGCTTCTTCACCCACGGCGCGATCGCCATGAAGCCGCTGGTGCTGCGCGAGATCGCCGACGAGCTCGGCCTGCACGAGTCGACGATCTCGCGCGTGACCACCGCCAAGTACATGGCGACGCCGTTCGGCACGTTCGAGCTCAAGTACTTCTTCGGCTCCTCGCTCGCCACCGAGGCCGGCGGCAACGCCTCGAGCACCGCGGTGCGGGCGTTGATCCGGCAGATCGTCTCCTCGGAGGATCCGGCCAAGCCGCTCTCCGACAGCCAGATCTCGCTGATGCTCGAGGAGCAGGGCATCCATGTCGCGCGGCGCACCGTCGCCAAGTACCGCGAAGCGCTGAAGATCGCGCCGACGCAGCTGCGCAAGGCGATGTAGGCGGCGCGCGCCGCATCCCCGACTTATGCCGCTGCCGATCTTCCTGCCGTGCGCCGCCGGCGTCGAGGCGCTGCTCGAGGCCGAGGTGCGAGGCCTGCTGCCCGAGGCGCGGGTCGAGGCGCGCCGCGGCGGCGTCGCCCTTGCCGGCAACCCGCGCGAGGTGATGCTGCTCAACCTCGAGAGCCGTCTGGCGCAGCGCGTCCTGATCGAGGTGGCCGAGGGCGGGTACCGGAACGAGGACGACCTCTACGCCCTGGCCCGCAGCGTCGACTGGGGTGACTGGATCACGCCGCGGCAAACCCTTCGGGTCGACAGCACGGCGCAGAAGAGCCCGCTCAAGAGCCTCAACTTCGCCGCCCTGCGGATCAAGGACGCGGTCTGCGACCAGCTGCGCGAGGCCACCGGCGAGCGGCCGAGCGTCGACGTCGCCCAGCCCGACCTGACGTTGGTGCTGCACGTCGGCCCGGAGCATGCCCAGGTCTATGTCGACAGCTCCGGCGAGTCGCTGTTCAAGCGCGGCTGGCGCAGCGACACCGGCGATGCGCCGCTCAAGGAGACGCTGGCCGCGGCGATGCTCGCCGCCCCCGGCTGGCGCGGCACCCCCGTCGCGGGCGGCGCCCTGCACGACCCGTGCTGCGGCTCGGGCACGATCGCCATCGAGGCGGCGCAGATCGCCTGCGGCATCGCCCCCGGGGCGCTGCGCCGCTTCGCCTGCGAGCGGCTGCTGCCGTTCAGCGGCGCCGAGATGCGCGCCGAGATGCAGCGCCTGCGCAGCCATGCCAGGGAGCGCGTGCGAAGGCCCGAGGTGCCGATCTTCGCCAGCGACCTGTCGTTTCGCATGGTCGACTTCGCCCGGCGCAATGCCGAGCGCGCCGGCGTCGCCGACGCGATCCAGTTCAACGGCGGCGATGCGCTCGAGCGCCCGGCGCCTTCTCTGCCGACCGATCTGCCGGGAACCTTGATGCTCAATCCGCCCTACGGCGAGCGGATCGAGGTCGGCGGCAAGGCGGCCAGGGCGCCGGCACGCGATTCGGCCGAGGACCGGTCCACGCCGGGCGACTTCTTCGCCCGCCTCGCGGCCCACTGGAAGAAGGCCTACACCGGCCATCCCGCCGGCTGGACGGCCTGGATCCTCAGCCCCGACATGCGCCTGCCGAGCGCGATGCGGCTCAAGGAGTCGCGCCGGGTACCGCTCTGGAACGGACCGATCGAGTGTCGGCTGTTCCGCTTCGAGCTCGTCGCCGGTTCGGCACGCGGCAAGAGCGCCTCCGAAGCGGCTTAGACCCGCCGAGGGATCAGGCTCGCGCGACGCCGCGGGGCGCACGGCCGCAGCCGGCGTTTCATTCGTGTCGTCGCCGGTCCGCCAGCCCGAGCCAGGCGAGCAGCGCCAGCGGCGCGGTGTCGGCGCGCAGCGTGCGCGGGCCGAGCGAGACCGGCAGGAAGCCGCACCGCAAGGCCGCGGCTTCCTCCTCGGGGGCGAGCCCGCCTTCCGGGCCGCTCAGCACCAGCAGCCCGGGGGCAGAATCGCCCCGGGTCGGGTCGTGCAGCGCCGCGGGACGGCGCGCCGAAGCCGCCAGGCTCAGCAGCCAGCGCCCGCCGGGCGGGGCCGCTTCGCCGAGCTCGCCCAGCCAGGCGTCGAAGCGGGTCGGCACGGCGATGCGCGGAACCCGAACCCGGCCGCACTGCTCGCTCGCCGAGGCCGCGACCGCCTGCCAGTGGCGCTGCCGCGCCTCGGCGCGCTCGCCGGCCAGGCGCACCACCGAACGCTCGCAGATCAGCGGCTGCAGCGCCGCGGCACCGAGCTCGGTCGCCTTCTCGACCAGGGCGTCCATCCGCTCGTTGGCCGGGATGCCGATCGCCAGGGTGACGGCGATCGGCAGCTCGCGCTCGACCGCGCGCGGCGGCGCGCCGATGCGCAACTCGACCGCGTTGCGGCCGATGCGGACGATCTCGGCCGGCCACTCCAGCTCGTCTTCGCCGTTGAACAGGGCGAGCGTGTCGCCCGGCTGCAGCCGCAGCACCTGCACGTGGCGCGACTCGGCCGGCGGCAGGACGAGGGTCTCGCCCTTGCTCCAGCGCCCGGCCAGATGGATGCGCCGGGCCATCAGCGCATCGCCTTTCGCACCCGCGCCCGCCACAGCCGGCGCAGCGCCCGCGCCGCCCGCCACGGCGCCGAACGACGCACCCGTTCGCCGATCCGCGCCTTGGTCTCGCGCCACCAGTTCAGCGCCCGCGCGAACCAGGCGAAGGTCATGAGCTGCGGCTCGACCAGGATGAAGAGCCGGCCGACGAAGGCGGTGCCGAGCACCTTCGCGGCGACGATGATGAAGACGCCGAGCCCGGCCTCGCCTTGGCCGATCAGCCAGAGCGCGAGCAGCTTGAGGGGGAAGAGCAGCACCGCCGGCGCGAGAAAGAGCAGCAGGGCGACGTTCGGCGGGCTCGCGGAAATGCGCGCCTCGATCCGCTGCAGGTGCAGCCATCGCGCCAGGGTTGCGGCGAAGGCGGTGAGCGGCCGCCAGCCCCACTCCTCGACGAAGATGACGATGGCCGCGAGAACGAGGCCGAAGCCCCGCAGGACCCGCCACAGCGCGGTGGCGACTTTCACGGGAAAACGGGCGTTGGACGGCGGCGGCCCGTCGTCAGCTGCCGTAAAGCGTCCTGCGCGCCTCGGCGGCGGCACCGTCGCCCTTGCGCTCGCGGATCTGCTCGATCACCCGCTGCGCCACCTCGCGCAGCTCCTCGATGGTCGAGGCCTTGTCGACGGCGAGGGTCAGCGTGAAGCCGCGCAGGCCGAGGTTGGCGGAGATGAGCTGCGTCAGGGCGGCGGTGAACTGGCTGTAGTCGAGCGTCGTCGTCGACGCGGTCGCGGCCCCGGGACCGAGCGGCTGGGGGATCGTCGGCCGGTTCGAGTCCGGGCTGGAGACGCGCGGTGAATTGCCGACGGTCACCGCGCCGGCGGCCGGGGCGATGAGATCGAGCTTGCGCAATTCCTGGAAATCGGCGGCGGTGATGCCGGCCAGGTTGTTGAGCAGCATCTCTTCGGACTTGGTGCCGTCGATCAGCAGCAGAAGGTTGCGGCGGGCGCGATCCTTGATCAGCGCCCTGGACTGCATTTCGACGCGTCCCGCGTCGGTCTTGACCCAGATCACCCGTTCGACCCCATTCCCAGGCGGCGGCTGCACAGGCACGCCCGCTTTGACATTGGGGCGAAATGTATCAGCACCGGGCGGCGCGCGGCCCTCTGAAATCTCACGCTTTGTCGCGCAATTCCCGGCGCAGGATCTTGCCGACCGGCGACTTCGGCAGCTCGTCGCGGAATTGGACCACCTTCGGCCGCTTGTAGCCGGTGAGGTTGGCCTCGCAGTAGGCCCGGACCATTTCCTCGGTGACCGACGGATCCTTGCGGACGATCACCAGCTTCACCGCCTCGCCCGCCTTCTCGTCCGGAATGCCGATCGCGGCGCACTCGAGGATGCCGGGCATCTGCGTGACCACGTCCTCGACCTCGTTCGGATAGACGTTGAAGCCGCTCACCAGGATCATGTCCTTCTTGCGGTCGACTATTCTGAAATAGCCGCGCTCGTCGACCACCCCGATGTCGCCGCTGCGGAAGAACCCGTCCGGCGTCATCACCTTGGCGGTCTCGTCGGGCCGCTGCCAGTAGCCGGCCATCACCTGCGGCCCCTTGATCGCGATCTCGCCGCGCTCGCCGACGACGACCTCGTTGCCCTCGTCGTCGAGCAGCTTCATATCGGTGTTCGGCATCGGCAGGCCGATGTTGCCGCTATAGGCGGTGCTGTCGACCGGATTGCAGCTCGCCGAAGGCGAGGTCTCGGAAAGCCCGTAGCCCTCGACGATCGGGCAGCCGGTCTTCTCGAGCCAGAGCTTGGCGGTCGCGCTCTGCACCGCCATGCCGCCGCCGACCGAGATCACCAGGCCGCTCCAGTCGACCGTGCCGAAGTCCGGATGGTTGGCCATGGCGTTGAACAAGGTGTTCACCGCCGGGAAGCTGTGGAACTTCTCGCCCTGCAGCTGCTTGAACACCGCCGGCAGGTCGCGTGGGTTCGGGATCAGGATGTTGGCGCCGCCCATGCGCATGGACAGCATGACGTTCGTGTTGAAGCCGAAGATGTGATAGATCGGCAGGGCGCAGATCGTCACGATCTGCTCGCCCTTGGGGATCTTCTTCAGCGCCGGCTGGTACCAGGCCTCGGCCTGCAGGATGTTGGCGACGAGGTTCTTGTGCAGCAGCACCGCGCCCTTGCTCACGCCGGTGGTGCCGCCGGTGTACTGCAGCACTGCGATGTCGTCGGGCCCTACCTGCGCCGGCTTGAACGGCTTGCCGCGCCCGGCCGAGAGCGCGTCGTTGAAGCGCACCGCGCCCGGCAGGTCGAACGCCGGCACCATCTTCTTGACGTTGCGCACGACGTAGTTGACCAGCGTGCCCTTGGCAAAGCCGAGCATGTCGCCCATCGCCGCCAGCACGACCGTCTTGGTCGGCACCGCCGGCATCACCTGCGCCAGGACGCTGGCGAAGTTCTCGATGACGATGATCGCCTTGGCGCCCGAATCCTTGAGCTGGTGCTCGAGCTCGCGCGGCGTGTAGAGCGGATTGACGTTGACCACCACCAGCCCGGCGCGCAGGATGCCGGCGATCGCCACCGGGTATTGCGGCACGTTGGGCAGCATCACCGCGATCCGGTCGCCCTTGACGAAGCCCTGCGCCTGCAGCCAGGCGGCCAGCGCCACCGAGGCTTCGTCGACCTGGCGGAAGGTGATCGCCTTGCCCATGAACTTGTAGGCGACCGCGCTGGCGTAGCGGCGGAAGCTCTCGTCGAGCAGCGCCACCAGCGACGCGTACTGGGCGACGTCGATCTCGGCGGGCACGCCGGCGGGGTACTGCTTCAGCCAGGTTTTTTCCATCGCTCCACGCTCGCGCTTCCCTCGGGTGAGCGGCGATTCTGACGTCTGGCTGACAACCGGGGCCTAGGGTGTTTCGATACGCTCCCAGCCCCCGCCGAGGGCCTGGATCAGGACGATCGCGCTCACCTGGCGGTTGACGCCGACCTGCGTCAGCGCACGCCGCGCATTGAGGGCCGAGGCCTGGGCGGTGACGACGTCGGTGTAGCCCACCTGGCCGGCACGATAGCGGTTGAGGATCTGCTGCTCGGTCTGGTCGGCGGCATCCGACGCCTGGCGGCGCAGATCGGCCTGCTCGGCCAGCGAGCGCGCGGTCGCGAGCTGATCCTCCACCGCCTGGAATGCGGTCAGCACCGTCTGCCGGTAGCGGGCGATCGCCGCATCGAGGCCGGCCTCGGCGCCCTCGACCCGCGAGCGGATCGCGCCGGCATCGAACACCGTCTGCGCCACCGAGACGCCGAGCGACCAGAGCGCGCCCGAGGCGCTGAGCAGGTCGCCGAGGCGCGACTGGCTGTTGCCGAGCGTGCCGCCGAGGGAAAGGCTCGGATAGAAGGCCGAGCGCTCGATGCCGATCTGGGCGTTGGCGACGACCACCTGGCGCTCGGCCGAGGCGATGTCGGGGCGACGCTGCAGCAGCTCCGAGGGCACGCCGAGCGGCACCGCCGGCACGGTCGGCGTCCAGGCGCCTTCGGCAAGGCTGAAGTCGCCGGGCGCGACGCCCACCAGGACGGCGATCGCGTGCTCGAAGCGCGCCCGGTCGGCGCGCAGGGCGGCGAGATCGGCGCGGGTCGAGGCGAGCTGGGTCTGCGCCTGGAGCACGTCGGTCTTCGGCGCGATGCCCGCGGCATAGCGGTTCTGGGTGATCTGCAATGCCCGCTCGTAGCCTTCGATCGTCTTGCCGAGCAGGGCGACTTCGGCATCGGCCTCGCGCAGCGAGAAGTAGTCGATCGCCAGCTCGCCCTGGGCCGAGAGCTTGGCCGAGCCGAGATCGGCGGCGCTCGCCTCGGCGCTGGCGAGCGCGCTCTCGACGCCACGGCCGAGCCGGCCCCACAGGTCGGGCGCCCAGTCGGCGGCGAGCGAGACCTGGAAGGCATTGACCTCGGCCTGGTCGCGGCCGCCGGTGCGTCGCGCGCTGCCGTTCAGGCCGAGGGTCGGAAAGCGCGCCGCCCGCGCCTCGCGGACGATCGCCTGCGCCTGGCGATAAGCGGCCACCGCGGCGGCGACGTTCTGGTTGTCGATCTCGACCTTCGCCGTGAGCCGGTTCAGCTCCTCGTCGCCGAACAGGCGCCACCACTCGCCCCTGGCGAATGCATCGGCCGGTGCCGCCGGCAGCCAGGTCGCGCCGGCGGCGGTGGTCGCCTCCTTGTAGGCCACCGGCACCGGCGCGGTCGGACGCTGGTAGTCCGGACCGACGGCGCAGGCGACGAGCGAGACCGCGACCGCGACCGCGATCGCGCTTGGCAGCAGCCCTCTCACGGCGCCGCCTCCGCGAGCCGGCCGCGACCGGGCGGCGGCACCTCGCGCGACCTGTTTCTCCGCCGCAGCTTGTCGAGCAGCACGTAGACCACCGGCGTCGTCAACAGAGTCAGCAGCTGGCTCGCGATCAGGCCGCCGATGATCGCCACGCCGAGCGGCCGGCGCAGCTCGGCGCCCTCGCCGAAGCCGATCGCCAGCGGCAGCGCGCCGAGCGCCGCCGCCAGGGTCGTCATCAGGATCGGCCGGAAGCGC
>DATCGH010000253.1:0-3641 GCA_036509055.1 Caldimonas sp. | reverse complement strand
CGAAGGAGGCCATGGCCAAGCGGGAGAACATGGTCGACCCGACGACACCCGAAGCGACAGGGAGTTCGGACCCGAGGGAGGATCGTCCGCGTCCTTGAGTCGGACGAGATCCGCTCCAGGATCCGGATCTGGCACAGGATCTTCCTTCCCTCGGACTTCACGGCAGACCGTCGCAACGGTGCAATGGATCTGCCGTAAAGCAGGGGAGGCCGGAAATGGGATGAATTGCGGCCTCAAAGGCCCGGTAGCGAGGGCGTGCCGAACGTCTCTTGATAGCCGAAATCGGCGCCGGGTGACTGGTTCGGACGAGCGCGCGGACTACCTGAGCTTGTACTTGGCGAGCACCTCGTAGTGCGGCCGCGCCGCGTCGGCAATCCGCTGCAATTCGCTGCCCAGCCTCACCACCTCACGAGATTTCGGCCGTTCGAAGCCCGTCGAACGCTCGACGGCGTCGTACCAGGCTGGCGCCCAGACGCCATCGCTGTCGCGCCGCCCTGCCGCCCAATGGAGCATGGCATCGTCGTACGCGATCCCGAGGGCCGCACACAGTCTTGCGAGCATGCGAGCCGGCGCCGCGAGAAGGTCGGAGCCTTCGACGGTCGGCGGCGCCCGACCGAGGCGGTCCGCCTCCTGCTCGAACAGCTCGCGCTGCTGGACGATGCCGATGTCCGCCAGCGTCACTTCGCCGCGCTTGGCGACGTATGAGGCGAGCACGGCGGCCGGATCGCGAATGAGGAAGGCATTGCGCACCTGCGCGAGCCATCTCCTGCCGAAGGCCGGGATCATGTGATGCGTCATGTGCTTCTGGTAGTGGATCGGCTTGTCTCCGGGCACGCGGCCCAGCAGTCCGGCCACCACATCGCGCCAGTCGTTCGGCTGCGAGGCGATCACCTCCGCTCGCATCGGATGAACGAGGCCCGTCTGCAGAAGGTACGCCCCGTAGAACGGCTCATCGACGACAGCCGTATCGGGACGGGCGCCGAAGGAACGCATCATCGCCGTGGAGATGTTGCGCGGACCGGACCACATGGCGATCCGAAGCGGTGGCTCCTGCATCAGCTATTTGCTCGCGCGTCGGGGTGAACACCTGCTGAATCAGGCGATCACGGGCCGTCCACCTTCGCCGCCCATGCCCTTGTGTCATGGCATGTCTCCATGGCCCGTCGGTAGGCGTCGCGTGAGGTGGTGCGGGCGACGTAGTCCCGCTCCGCCTCGCCCAGGGCGAAGCCGCCCGATCTGCGAGCAAAGACAAGGGCGTAGGTCACCGAAATGTCGGCGGCCGTGAACGTTTCGCCGGCGAGATAGGGCGAGCGGGCGAGCTGCCGAGTCACCAGCCCCAGCCGGCTCTCGAACACTTCGAGCGCCTTGCGCGCGCCCCAGTTGTCCTTCTCGCCTTCGGGCGCGAGGTTGCGGCTCACCACGTAGAAATACATGGAGGCGGCGAGACCGGCTTCGCCGAGGTGAAGGAACTGCTGGTACGCGGGAAAGGTGGGGTCGTGCGGATCCGGCGCGAGCGGCGTCGGCCCGTGGCGGGCCATCAGGTATTCCATGATCGCGATCGACTCAACGATCGTGACGTCGCCCTCCTGGATCGCCGGGATGAACCCGGCGGGATTGATGGCCAGGTAGTCCGGGTCGTTCTCTACGCCGGCCAGCAGGTCCACGGGCCTCAGCCGGTAGGGAAGCACCATCTCCTCCAGCAGCCAGACGACCCGGAAGCCCCTCCCCTCGCCGAAAACGGTGATCATGTTCGCGACCCTCGTCGACTAGCCCCGCAACCTGAACCTCTGCAGCTTCCCAGTCTCCGTTCGCGGCAGCGCCTCACGGAATTCCACCGCCCGCGGGTACTTGTAGGGCGCGACCGTCGCCTTCACGAAGTCCTGCAGCGTCTTCACCATCGCCGGGTCGCCGCGGTGCGGCGGGCGCAGCACGACAAAGGCCTTGACGATCTGCCCCCGCTCGGCATCGGGCACGCCGATCACCGCGCACTCGGCAACCGCGGCGTGACCCATCAGGGCTTCCTCGACCTCGGGCGCGGCGATGTTGTAGCCGGACGAGACGATCATGTCGTCGGTGCGGCTCTGGTAGTGGAAGTAGCCGTCGGCGTCCCTCAGGTAGGCGTCGCCGGTGTAGTTCCAGCCGTCCCGGACGTAGTTCGCCTGGCGCTCGTCGTCGAGGTAGCGGCAACCGGTAGGGCCCTGCACCGCGAGCTTGCCGACGGTGCCGGGCGGGAGCTCCCGGCCCTCCTCGTCGACCACCTTGGCGCGGTAGCCGGGGATCGCCTTGCCGGTGGCGCCGGGGCGGGCCTCGGCCTCGTCGGCGGAGATGAAGATGTGCAGCATCTCGGTCGCGCCGATGCCATCGATCAGCTCGATGCCGGTGGCCTCGCGCCAGAGGGTGCGGGTGGCGGCGGGCAGCACCTCGCCGGCGGAAACGCACTTGCGCAGCACGCCGCCGTCGCGCACGCCGATCCGGCGCTCCTTGGCCACCGGGGCCATGGCGCGATACGAGGTCGGCGCGGTGAAGAGCACGGTGGCCCGGTGCGCGACCAGCCCCTCGAGCAGCTCGCTCGGCCCGGCCTTCTCGAGCAGCACCGTCGAGGCGCCGACGACCATCGGAAACAGCGTCAGACCGCCGAGGCCGAAGGTGAAGGCGAGCGGCGGGCTGCCGATGAAGACGTCGTTCTCGTCGGCGCGCAGCACGTGCTTCGGAAAGCAGACGCAGCTCGCCATCACGTCGCGATGGAAGTGCATCGTCGCCTTCGGCTGGCCGGTGGTGCCGGAGGTGAAGGCGAGCAGGCAGGTGTCGTCCGCCGCGGTCTCGACATTGGCAAAGGGCTCGTCGTGGCGCGACATCAACGCCTCGAGACCGTCGGGCGAGGGGTCGCCGAAGCAGACGATGCGCTGCAGCACCGGCGTCACCGGCAGCAGCATCTCGAGGTCGCCGCGGAGCTTCTGGTCGCAGAGCGCGAAGTCGACCTGACCCTTCTCGACGATCTGCTTCAGCTCCTTGGCGCGCAGCATCGGCATGGTGGCGACGGCGATGCCGCCGGCCTTCATGATCGCGAACCAGCAGGCCACCGCCATCGGCTTGTTGGTCGAGCGAAGCAGGACCCGGTTGCCGGTCACCAGGCCGCAGTCCTTCACCAGCACGTGGGCGATGCGGTCGGCCTGGCGCTGCAGCTCGGCGTAGGTCCAGCTCGGACCGCCCGGCGCGCTGACGCAGGGCCGGTCGCCCCGGCCTTCCTTCACCGCGCGGTCGAGCAGCTCGGTGGCGCAGTTCAGGCGTTCGGGGAACTGCAGCTCGGGCAGGTCGAACAGGAATGCGGGCTGGCTCTCCGCCGGCGGCAGGTGATCACGGGCGAAGGTGTCGAGGTGGGCGGTGTGGGTCATCGTCCGGCGTCAGAAGGCGGCGATCCCGGTGATCGCCCGGCCGAGGATCAGCGCATGCACGTCGTGCGTGCCCTCGTAGGTGTTCACCACCTCGAGGTTCACCAGGTGGCGGGCAACGCCGAACTCGTCGGAGATGCCGTTGCCGCCGAGCATGTCACGCGCGGTGCGGGCGATGTCGAGCGCCTTGCCGCAGGAATTGCGCTTCATGATCGAGGTCAGGTCGGTCGAAGCGGTGCCTTCGTCCTTCAT
>DATCGH010000252.1:0-3254 GCA_036509055.1 Caldimonas sp. | reverse complement strand
CAACGTCGGCATCATCCTGCTCAACCACAGAAACCAGGTGTTCTGGGGCAAACGGATACGGACCCATTCCTGGCAGTTCCCGCAAGGGGGCATCAATCACGGCGAGACGCCTGAGCAGGCGATGTTCCGCGAGCTCCACGAAGAGGTGGGGCTGACGCAAGACCACGTGCGCATCGTCGCCCGCACCCGCGACTGGCTGCGCTATGAGGTGCCGACCCACTTCATCCGTCGCGACGCCCGCGGCCACTATCGCGGCCAGAAGCAGATCTGGTTCCTGCTGCAGCTCACCGGCCGCGACAGCGACATGAACCTGCGCGCCACCGATCATCCGGAGTTCGATGCCTGGCGCTGGAACGAGTACTGGATCCCGCTCGACGTCGTGATCGAGTTCAAGCGCGACGTCTACCAGATGGCGCTGACCGAGCTGGCGCGCTTCCTGCCGCGCGGCGCCCAGCACAACCGCTACCTGCGCTCCGGCATGCGGCCGCATCATCGCGAAGACATCCCGGATCGGTTCCGCCGCTCGGAAGCGGCGCCGCTGGAAGAAGACCACCACCCCGCGCCGGCACTCGAGCCGGCGGCCAGCGCACCGGCGGCAGCACCTGCAGCCTCAACGCCGGGGCTCGGCAACGATTCGATCGGCTAGCGGCCCGGACCGGGCCTCACGACAACACGAAGTTGTCGCGGTGGATCAGCTCGGGCTCGCCGATGAAGCCGAGCAGCCGCTCGATGTCGGCGGACGGCCTTCGGGCGATCAGCCGCGCCTCGGCGCTGCCGTAGTTGCTCAGGCCCCGGCCGATCTCCTCGCCGCTCGCCAGCCGCACGGCGATGACATCGCCGCGATGGAAATCGCCGGCGACGGCGACGACGCCGATCGGCAACAGGCTCTTGCCGCGGCCTCGCACCTGGGTGGCGGCGCCGTCGTCCACCGTCACCGAGCCGCGCAGCTGCAGGTGGTCGCTCATCCACAGCTTTCGCGCCACCACCTTCGGCGTCGCCGCGACCAGCTCGGTGCCGACGGACTCCCCGGCAACGATGCGCAGCAGCACGTCGGGCTCGCGGCCCGAGGCGATGATCGTCGCCGCGCCGCTTCGCGCGGCGCGCTTGGCCGCCAGGATCTTGGTCAGCATGCCGCCCCGGCCGATGGCGCTGCCGGCGCCGCCGGCCATGCGCTCGAGCTCGGGGTCGCCGGCGGTGGCGCGCTGCACCAGCTTCGCGCTCGTCACCTTGCGCGGATCGGCGTCGAACAGGCCGGCCTGGTCGGTGAGGATCACCAGCAGGTCGGCGTCGAGCAGGTTGGCCACCAGGGCACCGAGGGTGTCGTTGTCGCCGAACTTGATCTCGTCGTTGACGACCGTGTCGTTCTCGTTGACGACCGGAACCACGCCGAGGCCGAGCAGGGTCGTCAAGGTCGAACGGGCGTTGAGGTAGCGCTCGCGGTCGGCGAGGTCGGCGTGGGTGAGCAGCACCTGGGCGCTGCCGATGCCGTGCTCGCGCAGCGCCGATTCGTAGCACTGGGCCAGACCCATCTGGCCCACCGCCGCCGCCGCCTGCAGCTCGTGCACGCCGTGCGGCCGGGAAGTCCAGCCGAGCCGCTTCATGCCTTCGGCGATCGCCCCGCTCGAGACCATGACGAGTTCGCGCTGCTGCCGGACCAGCGCTGCCATCTGCCGGCACCAGCCGCCGACGGCGGCCGGGTCGACGCCGCGACCTTCGTTGGTGACCAGGCTCGAGCCGACCTTGACGACGATGCGCCGGGCCTCGCGCGGTGTCGCGCTCATCGTCCGGTGTCGGCGCCGGCCCGCGACGCCGCCGTCGTCTCGCTGTCACCGGCGACGACGGCATCGTCGTCGAAGCGCGGATCGCGCTCGGCCTGCGCCGCAACGGCGTAGGTCTTCACGTGGTCGTAGATCGCCCGCACCAGCGGCTCGCAGCCTTCACGCGTCAGCGCCGAGATCGAGAAGATCGGGCCTTTCCAGCGCAGCCGCTTCTTGAATGCGGCCACCCGCTCGGCACGCTCCTCGGCCGGGATCATGTCGAGCTTGTTGAGCACGATCCAGCGCGGCTTGGCAGCGAGCTCCGCATCGTACTTCTCGAGCTCCTTGACGATGCCCTTCACCTGCTTGACCGGATCGACCTCGGCGTCGAACGGCGCGAAGTCGACCAGATGGAGCAGCAGGCGGGTGCGCTGCAGGTGGCGCAGGAACAGGTGCCCGAGCCCGGCGCCCTCGGCCGCGCCCTCGATCAGCCCTGGGATGTCGGCGACGACGAAGCTCTGCTCCGGCGCGACCCGGACCACGCCGAGGTTGGGATGCAGGGTCGTGAACGGATAGTCGGCGATCTTCGGCCGGGCGTTCGAGATCGCCGCGATCAGGGTCGACTTGCCGGCGTTCGGCATGCCGAGCAGGCCGACGTCGGCGAGAACGCGCAACTCGAGCCTGAGCTTGCGCTGCTCGCCCGGCCAGCCCGGCGTCTTCTGCCGCGGGGCGCGGTTCGTGCTGCTCTTGAAGTGCAGGTTGCCGAAGCCGCCGTCGCCGCCCTTGACGATGCGGACCTGCTCGCCCGGCTCGAGCAGCTCGGCGATCCGCTCGCCGGACTCGGCGTCGGAGATGATGGTGCCGACCGGCATGCGCAGGACGATGTCCTCGGCGGCCGCGCCGTACTGGTCGGAGCCGCGCCCGTTCTCGCCGCGGCGCGCCTCGTGGCGGCGGGCGTAGCGGAAGTCGATCAGGGTGTTGAGGTTCGAGTCGCCGACCGCGTAGACGCTGCCGCCGCGCCCGCCGTCGCCCCCGTTCGGCCCGCCGAAGGGGATGAACTTCTCGCGGCGAAAGCTCATGCAGCCGTTGCCGCCGTCTCCCGCCACGACTTCGATCGTGGCCTCGTCGACGAACTTCATGGCCCGGGATCGGCCCTTCGCGAGGGTCGACGGTCTCCGCGTTGGGGCCTGAGCATCGTCCAGATGCCGAGGACGATGAGCAGGGCCGGCCACCATTGCCGCAGCCATCCCCACTCCAGCCAACCGAAGTTGTTCGCCAGCAGCACGCCGCCGACGATGATCAGGATGATGCCGCTCCAGCTCATGGGAACCTCGATGGATCGGTTGCGACGGTCAATGGTAGTGCGCGAATGAAAAAAGCCCCGGCGGACCGGGGCTTCGTTCTGCCGAAGGGAAGGTCGCCTCAGGCGCTCTTGACTTCGACAGTCTGGCGGTTGCGCGGGCCCTTGACGGCGTAGCTCACTTCGCCGTCGACCAG